>JAGWNR010000011.1 GCA_028871265.1 Patescibacteria group bacterium | reverse complement strand
CGGCACTAAAGGCAATGATTGCCGATTGTCGAAAAGCTGAACAGAGTATTGTTTTGGAGCAGCTCATTTTCGTGGCGGATGATTTTGGGGAGCGGTTAATCGATGTCTGTGCCGAACGAGCAGCCGCTGGTGTTGATGTACGGTTCCTCTGGGATGCTTGGGGTTCTTTTAGTTGGTTTGGTTCCGGTATTGTGGAGGATTTGAAAAAGAAAAACATCAAACTAGTTTTTTGGAAAACAATTATCCCAACCTATTACAAAGTGTCCAATTTTCGCGCCTGGTTTTTCCGCAATCATCGCCGCACTCTGGTCATTGACGGCAAAATCGGCTACACCGGTAGTATGTGCGTCGCCGATCGAATGCGCGATTGGCGCGACACCAATCTACGCATCGATGGACCGGTCGTTGCTGAAATGCAAAACGCCTTTGATCGGATGTGGGCACGCGCACTAGAACAAAAGCCTCTACCTCCTCGTGTACACGTCCGCAGCCACGAATTTCGTTATCTCACCAACTATCCTTCGCCTGGTCGCCGTCACATTTACAACGAACTGATTGATGCCATTCGTCACGCACGCAAATATATTTATATAACCACACCATACTTTAGCCCGACAACGCGTCTGTCGCGTGTTTTGCGTCTAGCCGCTCATCGCGGCGTTGACGTCCGCATTATAATGCCACACAAATCAAATCACCCTCTGGTCGATTTGGCCGCTCGCACTTACTTTGCCTCTATGCTCACATCCGGCGTACGCGTCTTTTTATATGAAGGAGAAAACATCCACGGCAAAACCACCGTCATCGACGGCGACTGGGCTTCGGTCGGTACCATGAACATGGACGCTATCAGTTTGCTCTATAATTTCGAAGCGAACATCGTCTCTACTAATCCGAAATTTGTTGAAGAACTTGCTGCGGTCTTTGTTCGCGATTTGCAAAAATCCAAAGAAATGTCACCAGAAGAATGGGAGAACCGGCCATTCCTCCAAAAATGGTCCGAATTCCCTGCTCGATTGATCAGAAAGTTTCTTTAGTTTGTAGTTTGACCAATTAATCTTTTAGCAAACTAATGATTCTTTATATACTCACCGACTTGCACAAAATATTTCTTGAAATCATCAGCATTGTGTTTTAGATTTCGCAAAAACATTTCTGAGTCCAATTTTTCATATTGATGAACAATCATATTACGCACACCAACAATCGGCGCTATTTTATCAGCAAATTCTTTTTCTAGAACGCCCACCGAACCCAAAATTTTGAAAGTGCTTTGAATATCGTCCGGATCGCCCAGGTTTCCCTCTTTTATCAAGTGAATATTTATATCAGACATAGTATCTACAACCAATTGGAATCGTCGCTCTGTCAATTGCATATCATCTTTCGACATTTTAAAATCAGGACTTATTTTTACAACGAGCGGTTCAATATCGGCTATATAACCTTTCAAAAGTAACATTTTTCTGTTTAAAAGATTATGGTCAAGCATGTTTGTATTCAGCAATAATTTTATTCAAACGATATTTTCGTAAATCAAAAAGTGGTTTTGCTTCTTCGTATAATTTTAGGGCATAAGCATAGAAAAAATCAAACAAACGAGGCGTGTTTTCGTAGAGAACAATCGCTTTTCTAGTAGCCTGTCTCATGAGAAGCGGCGAGGATTGTCTCAGGTCGACAATATCAATACGATCATTTTTGAATATCTGAGTAAGATCAGTATTAAATTTGGCCTTTTCTATGAAATCAAGCGGTTTAAAAGAGGCATAAGCAATATCGACATCGCTTTCTTTATGAGTTTTTCCGCTAGCTTGCGAACCAAAAAGCGCAACCAAAGACAGACCGTATTTATCGGCCAATTCCTTTATTTTTGGTTTAATTGATTCAGTGTTTATCATAATTTAACCATACCATGAAAACGACCTTATTCCAACCGCATCATCGTATTATTTAACATTGATCATTTCATGTCATTTGCCCGTTTTCACTGGTCGTGCTATACTATTCCCCTACCCCTTTGGCTACTTTACGCGTCAGAATCAATCATCAAATCAAAGCACCGGAACTCCGCGTCATTACGGAGACTGGTGAAAACCTTGGCGTCATTTCCATTAGCCAAGCCTTGAAAGAAGCTCGCGATCGCGGTCTAGATTTGATAGAAATTTCGCCTACGGCTGTGCCGCCAGTTGCGAAAATCATGGAATATGGTAAATTCCAGTACGCTGAACGTAAAAAGCAGAAAGAGTCAAAATCGCGCAATACCGGTGTAGAATTGAAAAATATACAGGTCAAAATCGGCACCGGAGAGCACGATCTAGAACTCAAAGCCAAAAAGGCCAGCGAATGGCTTGCTCTAGGCAATCGCGTCAAAATCGAGCTGTTCCTAGTCGGTCGGTCCAAATATATGGATATGAACTTCCTCAAGGAACGTATGGAGCGACTTTTCAAGCTCATCACCACCGAATATCGCGTGGCTAGCGAGCCGGTCAAGGGTCCAAAGGGTCTAACAGCAGTATTAGAGAAAAAGAAATAGACTAACTTATCATGAAAACCAACAAATCATATCAAAAGCGCCTAAAGGTGACCAAAAACGGCAAGATTTTGGGTCGTGGCACCGGTCAAAACCATTTCAATGCCAAAGAGAGCCGCCGCACTCAGCTGCGCAAAAAGCGCATGAGCAATTTTGCCATGTCGAACAAAGCCAAAGCCAGATTTTTAATCAATCTAAAATAATTATCAGTCCATAAAGTCGAAAGTCATAAAGTCCATAAAGTCAGAAATCAAATCAGGTTTTAGACTTTAAGACTTTAAGGACTTTATAGACTTTAAACTAAAAAACCATGTCACGTGTAAAAAAAGGAGTTAATGCACTAAAAACCCGCCGCAATATTTTGCGTCAAGTCAAAGGCTATCGTTTTCGCCGTTCGACCAACGAGCGCGCCGCTTATGAAGCCATCTCACACGCCGGCGCCTCCGCTTTCGCTCATCGTCGCGATAAAAAAGGCGAAGCTCGTCGCATTTGGAATGTGCGCATCAATGCCGGTTTGCGACTAATCGATCAAAAAAATTCGTATTCCAAATTCATCGGTTCTCTCAAAAAAGCCAACATTGCCCTCAATCGTAAATCACTAGCTCACCTAGCCGAAAAACATCCGAAAGCTTTTGAAAAGGTTGTGGCAGAGGTAAAGTAAAAAGTTTTTCAACCAAAATTGCTTGACACGCCTAGATAAGGAATATGCTAATAGCATTCGGCCTATGACTCCGGTAGTCTCTCAAAAAAGATTGCCCGATATTAAAAAGCAGTTGGAATAATTCTCTAGCTACATCAACTCATATCCCTTAAGAGCCTCAGACACGATCGCGCTCACACCGAGTTCGTTACGCAATTTTTGTGCCAAAAACATCGAAGCTTTCGGTTCACCCATGGTGACAAAAACTTGCTTCAAAGTTTCCGCGGCGTCAGCTACGAATTCCACGTCGTGATCGCTGTCTTTGTGCGACGAATATGCCAAAATCTTGGCAATTTGGGCGCGCACTGGAATAGTGCGGCCTTCGATGACTACTTGCTTCAAACCATCCAAGAGCTGACGTCCGATCGTGCCAGCTGACTGATAACCGACTTCAAGAATGGTGTTTTTAGTATCAGGCAAATAAAACTCTTCGTGCCGCGTAATACGTCCGCCCATAGACATACCCGACCCAGCCAAAATGATCTTTGGCCCGGGATTCTTCTCGATCCTGTGCGACACATCTGACTCCATGACATATTCAAGCCGCGGAAAGTCAAAGATATCGCCATGCTCACGAATATCTTTTTGCGCCTCATCATTGAAAAGGTCGGTATGTTTGCGATAAATATCGGTCACTTTTATAGCCAGCGGCGAATCGACATAGACCGGCACAGAGGGAATTTGTTTTTCTTCAACCAAATGGTTCAAGTCATACAGAATGTTTTGCGTTCGTTCTATTGAAAAAGAAGGGATAACCACCGTACCGCCTCGCGCGACCGTTTCAGTGACAATTTTTTGCAGTTTTTCGCGGCATTCAGAACGCGGAGCATGATTGCGATCACCATAAACACTTTCCATCACCAGATAGTCCGTACCAACGATCGATTCGGTGTTTCGCAAGAGCGCTGCCGGCGTATTGCCCAGATCACCTGTCATCACCAAGGTTGGACCTGCGTCAAACTTGAACTGATACATGGTCGAACCCAGCACGTGCCCGGCATCCAAAAGGGTCAAGGAAAAACCAGGAAATTTTGTTTCAACGTGGTAATCAATCGTCTTCCAATTTTTAAAGGAATTATCGACGTCATCCAGATCATACAGCGGTTCACGACGATGATCCCGCTTGGCCTCCCCTGCCAAAATACTTGCTCCATCAGTTAGAATCAATTGTGCCAACTCGCGAGTTGGTTCCGTCGAATAAATCTCACCTTGAAAACCTTCTCTGATCAGTTTTGGAATGCGACCAACATGATCCAAATGAGCATGGGTGATAAAAAGATATTTGATCTCTCGCGGATCGTAGCCAAAAGGGTTCCAGTTCAACTCCTGTGCAGCCTTTTCGCCTTGGATCAAACCGCAATCAACCAGAAATTTTATCCCGGTAGATTCAATCATAAAATTTGCCCCCGTCACCGAGCTGACGCCGCCATAACATGTGAGAATTGGGGTTTTTGTTCATAATTTTTGTAGAGATTAGAAGTAGAGAATATAATTAGAATGGATACAATAATGATTGCATTATTCTATTTTTTATTTTCATTATTCTTTTTTTCAAAAGTCTCTGAAATAATAATTAGCGCTGCTATCGACCCGACCACGCCATTTACAATGTCTTTGGTAGTATCAACGACATACGCAACTGATCCGATCGGATAACCGGCGGTGTCAGTGATGACTTCAAAACATTCCCAGACAGTACCGCAAATTAGAACCAGGCCAACAATTACCCATAGATCCATGCCGCGCAAACCACCTTTGATAATATCAAATTCAGAAATAAACCAATAAAAGAAAAAGCCCAGGCCTAGACCGGAGAGAAAATGTAGCGGGTCATCATACCAGGAAATGAGAGTGTAAATATGCCAATGGTTGCCGGCATAATGCATACCAAGTGCCACGAGGAGTGAAATACCGGCCGGAATATATGCGCGATTTTTCATAATTATAAGTAAAAGTATATCATAAACGACAAACGCCGCATCCATTACGGAATGCGGCGATCGTGTAGGCTACCGAGGCATTGAACTAAACTTTGTGAGTCTAGGTGGGTTCCTGCAGGGCCAACGCCTAGGCGCGGCTCAATGTGAATTCTTTAAAAAATGATTCATTAGGATCCCTGAAAATTGGTATAGGTTTTAATGCTTCAGTAACCTACCATAATTATAGACCCGTGTTTGGAGGATGCAAGCTGTGCATAAACATTAGAAAATTGTTTTTTGAATGATGCAAACAAGAGCGCCCATGTGGACTTTTTCTTGAGTAGCCATGCTTTACTAGCGCTTCGGCACTTATAGACTATAGCTCTGGATCATACAAATATTTTTCATGCACTGTCACATAGTCAAGGATTTCGTTAGACTTGAACCAATGAGCGATTTCATCCTGCGCTTCTTTTACTGAGCCAGACGCGTGTACCACGTTTCGAATCGATCGGTCGTCATCATCAGTCATTTTGTATGAATCAATGACAAAATCACCACGTATAGTGCCAACTGCAGCCATTAGTGGTTCGGTGCCACCGGTCAATTTGCGCACTATCTGCACAGCATGAGCACCCTGCCAAACCATTGGGACTAGCGGTCCGGCCGTCATATATTTGACCAGACGGCCTAGCAAAATAGCAGTCACTTGCAACGGATCCTCAACCGGCGGTTTGAGCCCTTTGTCCAAATAACCCATTATCGTTTTCTCACCGGTGACACGTCGCCATTCAGGATCCAGCGTGTAATGTTTTTCGATGAGATCCGGTGTCGCCCGCATCATCTTCATCGCGACAAGCTTGAGTCCGGCACGTTCATAACGACGGATTACTTCACCAACGAGTCCGCGTGCAATGCCATCTGGTTTAATAATGACTAATGTTTGTTCGTGTTTTGGGTGTTTAATATTCATAAAATGAGTATAACACAAAGAAAACTCTGCACAGATCCCGTCTGTGCAGAGTTAATGTTGGAATTATTTCTTAATCGGACGGACCGCCAGAAAACACGTGCCGGCAACCCATACCCCTCTCACTATGGACAACCGCAAAAGACGTTTGGATCGAAAAGACTCGAAACACGGCACAACTAGCACTCTTTCCATTAGCCCATTCACATCTTCACAAATCTCAACTTTTGATCCGGCGACGATTATTGCTCTGGGTAGTTTTTTGTTCAGATTATTTGCCAAATAGATCAACAGATCATCGATGGCGGCGGCGGTCCAAGGCAAACCAACTGACTTGAACTCACTAATCCCTTGAATCGCTTGGTCCAAATAAACACTTTTGGGGTATACCATAAACCGAAACTCCTTTGTCACTCTCCCCCCAGAGAGGGTTTTGAAGTGCCGTCGATCAATGTTTATGTCGCAGAAATTGAGGTGAGCGTCCTTGATCATCTGAGATAAAGGTTTGCTATAGTCAACTTCATAAACCTGATATTCTTGACCATTTACAGATAATTCCTTCAGTTCATTTTCTTTCATAATATTCAATTTTATTGTTCGGAAACTGAAAAAACAGTAACATTTTAAAAGAAAAAAGTAAAGGTGTGGCAGTGTAGACAAATACTACGCCGTCAAAATTTCGGCCTCACCTTTTGTGATTAAAACAGTATGTTCAAAATGGGCTGAAGGGAGACCGTCAGCGGCAATGACAGTGTAATCATCGTCGGAATCATAATAAACATCCTTGTCACCCAAATTGAACATAGGCTCGATGGCCAGGGTCATACCGGGCGAAAGAATAATCTTTTCGTCTCGCACACCGCTAGTGTAATTTGGTACGTATGGCTCCTCGTGGACACCATGGCCCACACCATGGCCGACCAATTCCTCGACAATACCATACCCGGCGGCTAAACCGACTCTTTCGATAGCAGTGGAAATATCGCGGACACGCTTGCCACCTTTTGCCGCTTTAATACCAGATAAAAGAGCCTTTTTGGTCGTCTCCATAAGTGCTGTAAGATGCAGATCAACCGTACCGACTGGCACAGTCACGGCCATGTCAGTAAACATACCACAATGCTCTAAGCCAAAATCAATGGAAACAATGTCACCTTCACGTAGAACTCTGCTATTCTCTGTCGGTATACCATGGACGACTTCCTCATTTACAGAAACACAAATGGAGGCTGGGTATGGACGACTTGCACCTTTTGGTCGAAAGCCGAGGAGTGATGATTTATCTCCAGAATTATCCTTGTCCTCTTCTTTGACGAATTGCACCGCCAATTTATCTAATTCGCGCGTTTCCATGCCGGGTCGAACTATAGCCACAAGTTTACGCATGACGGCGGCATGACGGCGGCCACCTTCGCGCATAATTTTTATTTCTGATTTTGTTTTAAGGGTGACCATAAATTGTATACAAATATACAAATTTTACGAATATACTAATGAATACGAATATGCTGATTTGGGATTCGTGACGATTCGTATATTTTTATCATTTGTATATTGGTATACTACAAACCTACTCTTTTCACAATATCCTGATGAATTTCGTCAATAGGTCGAACACCGTCAATGTCTAGGAAAATTACGTTGGAATTTTTGCGATACCATTCGATAGTTGGCACAACATCTGCTTCATAGGCGGCCTTGCGACGTTCGATTGCTTCTGCTGTATCATCGGCACGACCTTGATTACGTATTTTTAGACGTTGTATTGATTCTTCGTGATGAACGTCCAGATAAATAATGTATGGCTTTGGCAAGTTGTAAAATGGAAATAATGATTCTAGGGCTTGCGCTTCTAGGAGTTTGCGTGGCGTACCGTCAAACACAATGTGTTCGTTACCTGTATATTTATCGACTAGGCAGCGATTCCAGACATAAACACACATATATTCTGGCATTAAAAGACCTTGATCAATGCACTTTTTTGTCAACTGGGCGGTAAAACTTTTCTCCTGGCCAAATTTGCGAAATTCGGCACCGGTTTCGACGTACACTGTGCCATGTGCCGGATCTTTCTTTGCCAGTACTTCCAGTAGCAATTTCGCCTGCGTCCCCTTGCCGGCGCCATAGCGGCCGATAAAAATAAATGATTGTAGTGTCATATCTATGAGTATAGCAGAAAAATTTCTGGCGTCACAGACAAATAACCATTGACACGAAGCTTTGAAAATTTTTTGATATTTTTAGATGACAGAAAATAGCGCTCAGCAACGCCGTGAGAAAAATTTTAGGATTTCTTTATAACTTTTTTAATCTTTCTTAATACTGTTTTTCTATAATGCGCGTATTATTTATTAAATTAAACCTTATGAAAAAAAATACATTAAACGAAAAACAAACGTCAGTAACCAAATCGGACTTTGAATCACTTAGAAAAGATCTCCTTACCAAGTCAGATTTTGAATTTCTTAGAAAAGACCTGTTTACCAAGACAGACTTTGAGTTAATTAAAAGAGATCTCTTTACAAAGTCTGATTTTGAACTGATTAGAAGAGATCTCTTTACAAAATCGGACTTTGAATCAATTCGAAAAGATCTGGCCACGAAGGCAGATTTGACGTTAATGAGAAAAGACCTAGCTACAAAATCCGACTTGGAATTTTTAAAGAGAGACATGGCCACAAAGGCAGATTTGGAGGTATTGAGGAAAGAAATGGCTACAAAATCGGACTTGGTGGTATTAAGAAAAGATATGGCTACAAAAACTGATCTGGTGGTATTAAGGGATGAGATGAAAAATGACACACAAAAAATCGTCGATAATGCCGTAGCCGAATTAGTAGAAATTACCAGCAACTCCTTTACCAGCCTCGAGACAAGCTTGGACAATCGATTCGAAAAGGTTGACAAGCGGTTTGACCTGGTTGAGGAACGATTAGATCGGGTAGAAATTAGAGTCGATGGAATCTGGAATTCATTCGACAATCATACGCTTCACAGCGTAACACGCAACGAATATGACAGACTGGAAAAGAGAGTACGTGTACTAGAGAAGGTTTAATACTCCCTCATCGCAATCTGCGCGTCTACTTTTTTAATGAGATCAATAACCACCGACACTACGATGAGGAGAGCGGTGCCACCGATAGCAAAAGAAGTACCACCAGTAAAGCCTTGCATAATTAGAGGTAAAATCGCAATCACACCCAAAAACAGCGCTCCAACCAGTGTGATGCGAGTAACGACACGGGCCAGATACTGCATCGTTGAATCACCAGGACGAACACCGGGAATAAACGCTCCAGATTTCTGTAGATTTTCAGAGATTTGTTGCGGATCAAAAGTAACGGCAGTATAAAAATATGTAAAGAGAAAAACCAGGATAAAGTAGGCTAGGCCGTATGTCCAACCGGAAGGATTTAGCAAGCCAACTATTGTGGTGGCAACAGAAGCGATTGTTGTGTTGGCGTTACTGATAAAGAAATTGGCAATTGTGGCCGGTACAATCAAAATCGATAGAGCAAAAATAATCGGAATAACACCGGCCTGGTTTAAACGCAGCGGCAAATAGGTTGAAACCCCTCCGTAGACTTTGTTACCACGGACTTGCTTGGCATATGTCACCGGCACAGAACGTTCGGCTTCGGTAATGAAAACCACCGCACCGATCACAATCACAGCAATAACTAGAGCTAAAATGTATAACGGTACATTAGCGGCACCGGCAGTCTGGAACTGAGCCAAAAGTTGCGGTAATTGACCTGGCAATCTGGCGATAATACCGGCAAAAATTATGAGCGAAACACCGTTACCGACACCAAATTCACTAATGAGTTCACCAATCCACATGAGCAAAACCGAACCGGCAGTAGCGACAATAACATTCAAAATCAGAGCGGAAGAACCCAAATGCGGAATAATATTGTATGCCGGACTTTCCAGTAGCAAAATAAATCCCAGAGCCTGTAGCATAGCCAGCGGTACCGATAGAACACGCGAATATTGAGATAGTTTGGCCCGACCAGCTTCACCTTCGTCATGCATCATGTTTTTTAGAGACGGCACCATCATGGTGAGTAGCTGTATGATGATAGATGCGGTTATATAAGGACCGACACCCAACATAACTATAGAAAGACGGGAAATGCCGCCACCGGAAAACAGATCCAATAGACCAAATAACTGATTATTGGCAATTAGAGATGATAAACTAGCGGTATTAATTCCAGGCACTGGAATTGCTGCCAGCAGACGAAAAACAATCAAAGCGACTATGGTAAAAACAATGCGACGACGCAAGGTTGGATCTTTGTAAATAGTGGTTATTTTTGCCAAAAAAGTGTTCATAATGATTATTTAAGCACCAGAAAAGTCTAGGATGCAGTCTCTGAAACCATACCACCATTTTTTTCAATCTTGGTTTTGGCGCCAGCAGAAACTGAAATACCGCCGGAAACAGAAATCTTCTTTGAAAGTTCGCCTTCGGAAAGAATTTTAATTAAAGGTATTTTTCCGTTAAACATTTCAATAACACCGTTTTTCATTAATGTTTCAGGCGAGACTGTATCTCCGTTGGCAAAAACTGCTTCGATGGTAGACAAATTAACTGGAAACGGTTTTGTCGACATCGGCATGTTCAAATTGACTCCTCGACCACGCAATTTTGGCAGTTTTTTGATCAAATCGCGAAGCTCGGGACGCTTTTTGCGACCGGCACGAGCATTCTGACCTTTGGTTCCTTTGCCGCTGGTTTTACCACGATGCCCCCCACGTCCGACTTGCTGGGATTTTTTGAAGGGATGATTTGGCTTTAATGTGTGAATTTGCATGGTAGTAAAAATTATTTTGAAGTAGGAACATTCGCTAATGAAACTTGATGAGATCCAGGACGGCCGTTTTTCGACAATTGCTGTAGAG
>JAGWNR010000010.1 GCA_028871265.1 Patescibacteria group bacterium | reverse complement strand
ACTTCGCGATAGGCTGGCTCGGTCACATCTTTCATTTTTTCTATTTCATCCATTACTTCGGCTTTGGCGCGGAGGGCCCAACTCTTTACGGCCTTGCGATTTTTTGCGGCATTTCTCGATCCATACAGATAATATGCACCAGCGGCTGCAGCTGCAAACGCCGCGATACCAGCGCCAATGGCAGTTTTTGATCCTGTAGAGAGACCCGATTCTTTGGTTGTTTCTTTCTTCATATTTTTATTAAATTATTTTTTGTAATGATGCGATTTGCGACGATTGACCAGTGTGGCCACAAAATTCAGAAATGCGGCGATGCTGGATGTGCCAGAGCGCGCTTCATAACGCATCTCCTCCTTGATCTCTTCGCGAATATTGTGGACATCGGCGGTGATTTCTTCACCCTCGCGGCGGACGATTCGCGACAGCTCGCGGATATCCTTTAAAATTACGACGACGTAGGATAGAATGACAGCCGCAAGCAGCGCCAAAACGATCACTATAATGGTCGTGACGAAAAAGAAAATATCAGCATGAATTAATGTTTGCATGGAACTAGTATATCAGAACCTGTTGATTTTTGGAATAATTTTGTTATAATTTATATATGAATTCCGAAAGCAAACAACTCATTATTGATACAATGCGCAAAAATGGCGCGGTTGTTGGTTATTTATTTGGTTCGTATGCCCGCGGCACAGCAGGTCCTATGAGCGATATCGATGTGGCCGTGGCTTTTCCAATATCTATGAGTAATGATGATCAAGAAAGTAGAGTAGAAGATATTCGTGGTGCTTTGGAGCGCGTGTACGGCAGAGACCAGGTGGATGTTGTGAACGTGCCAAAGTTGAGGACACCTTTGTTACGATATATTATAACTCTTGGAGAAGGAAAAGTACTTTTTGCAGACGATAGGTCTATTTTGAATCGATTGGCAGATATCGCTCGTAGGGATTATGAAGATACAAAGCCGCTACGAGCTATTCAGAGCCAATATCTCGGAGAATTATTTGCATAAATCATGACTCAACAACAAAAAGAAACAATTCAAGACAAGCTATTCCGCTTGAAGACAAATACTGATTTTGTAGAGGATATTCTTGGATTATCGGACCAAGAGCTTTTAGAAGGCAATGATCCTTCAAAATATATAGCCTTGGAGCATTTGCTTCAATTATCAATACAAATAATCCTTGATGTCGGATCGCATATTTTAGCCCAAAATTTTCACGAAAATCCGGCCACTTATAATGATGTAATTTTGTCACTTGGAAAACATGATATTATCAAAGCAGATTTTGCCAAAGAGCACGAAGAAATGGCCAAGTTTAGAAACAAGCTTGTACACGATTATGATAATATAGACAGAACTAAAGTTATTAAATATGCCCGATCATCGCATGAAGTTTTCAAAACATTCAGTAAAGCTTTTACGGATTACATTGTTAAATCAGGCCAAAACAAAAAATAACATGCTCATCCAATCTGGAAACAAAGGAATATTCGAGCGAATTATTGCCGACAAAAACGGCCGACTGATGCGTGTGCGGTTTGCTGTGATTGAAGTTGACGGGGAACTGCGTGGTCGGGTGATTTCCGTTGCACCGGTACTTCAAATTGCGCCGCAGCCCAAGGCAGCACCTCGAACAATCCTCTGCCTATCATGTTCGGCTGTCACTGCAACAAAAATTACATCCAAGGTGAGACCTTGGAATAATCTCACTTCGCCATATTTCTCATCGCTTGAATTTTTTATGAGTCAACCGACGCGTGCGCCTTCCTTTAAATAATTTCCACGCAATTTTTTGCGTGAAGGGTGAGGGTATGTTTATTTACCCACTATGAAAAATTAACAAGATTATTGTTAATTTTTATAGACCGCAAAAAGCACATATCAATCCAGTGTTCATTAAAATTAAAGTAAAAACCGGAGCAAAAACAGAAAAAGTAGAGAAAAAGTCGGATGATCTCTACTTCATATCTGTCAAAGAAAAAGCCGAGCGGGGCATGGCCAACAGGCGAGTCCTCGGCATCGTCCGGGGATTGTTCCCCGGAAGGTCCGTCAAGCTCGTCAAAGGCCACCACAGCCCGGCGAAGATAGTGGAGGTGCTTGCACTGCGAAGCACGAACGAAGTGAGAGCGAAGCAGTGAGGTAGTACATTGAAAGGCTTAGGTAAAAGAAAGGCGCCGTACCCGATTGGTCGTGCGCCTTGGTGAATCGTTTGGTCTTGTGTGGATCAGTTGGTAATAACGTAATACGGCATACCACCTGGCAGAGAGCCCCACATCTCGCGCGGAAGCAGACATTTGACTTTGCGGATACCGATTCCGAGTTGGAACAGTTGCTCCATGTCGCGGTGCATTCCAGTCCACTGATTACCGTGTTTGTCGTTACAGGCGTTAAGAAAAGACATCCCTCCGCCGCCGGGTTCCTTGAAGTCATCAGGGAGTTCGTCAAGCATTGCGATGATTTCGTTCTTGTGGGATTCAAGACGGCCAGGATGAAAACCAACGTTGCAGACTATGCCGTCAGCTCTGACGAATTTGCTTTTGTCTTCGTCGTCCTTGAACATACAGTCCATGAAGATTTCGTTGACACGAGCAGAGTCAAGCTTAATTGCAGTAACACTCATAATTATCCTTGGTTGATTGTTGAAGTTTAAACTAGCTCCGAAAAAGCAAGGATTTACTTCCTCAAAGCTAGCTTAAACCGCTCTCAAGAAACATCATCAGTCTGGGCAGAATGATAGCAAATTATTAGTTAATTGTCAAGTATTAAAATGGACGATATTAGAAATCTGACACTAGATTCAAGCAACGAAGAAATACTTAAAATAGCACAAGGCCATGCCAGTGGTAGTCCAAACATTGGACATGAAATGAAGTTGTCGTACTGTCTGAACTTATTAATTGCAAAACAATATAAACAATTAGTCTCAGAACAAAACAGCTTCAATAAAAAACAGGTAGGATGGACTATCGGCCTTGTAATCGGAACTTGGATTCTTGCATTAATCACACTTATCAGATAATAAATTAAAATTATGAGTAAAATCATCGGAATAGACCTGGGAACGACCTTCAGCGCGGTAGCGGTCATGGAGGCGGGTACCCCGAAAGTATTAGAAAATGCAGAAGGCGCGAGAACGACTCCTTCAATTGTCGCGCAAAGTAAAACAGGCGAAAGACTGGTCGGCCTCTTGGCCAAGAGGCAGGCGGTGACGAATCCAAAAAACACCATCTTCCAGATCAAACGCTTCATGGGCCACACCTACGACGAAGCCGGCGTACAGAAAGATATTAAAAACGTGCCGTTCGAGACGCGCAAATCGACCAATGGCGGCATAGAAGTCCACATGGGTGACAAATGGCTGCGACCGGAAGAAGTGTCGGCCATGATCTTGGCCAAATTGAAAGCCGATGCCGAAGCGCGCCTGGGCGAGAAAATCACCGAGGCCGTTATAACCGTGCCGGCATACTTCAACGACAGCCAACGCCAAGCGACCAAAGACGCCGGACAGATCGCCGGGCTCGATGTCAAGCGCATCATCAACGAGCCGACCGCGGCCGCCTTGGCTTACGGCTTTAACAAGAAAAAAGATGAAAAGATAGTTGTATTCGATTTCGGTGGCGGAACATTCGACATCAGCGTGCTCGACGTTGGTGCAGATACAATCGAAGTAAAATCCACCGACGGCGACAGCCACCTGGGTGGTCGCGACATCGATGCCAAGATTGTCAATTGGCTGGCCGATACATTCATGAAAGAAAATGGTGTCGATCTGAAGAAAGACGCTCTGGCATTGCAACGTCTCGATGAGGCCGCGGAGAAGGCCAAGATCGAGCTTTCGACGGCGATGCAGACCGAGATCAACATTCCGTTCATCACCAGCGGTGCGGACGGGCCGAAACACTTGCTGGTCACCTTTACCCGCGCCAAGCTCGAAGAGCTCACACAGGAATTCGTCGATCGCGCCATGATGATCGCCAAGCGCGCCATGGACGCTTCACCGTTCAAGGTTGGCGATATCAACGAGGTCATCCTAGTCGGCGGTCAGACGCGCATGCCGGCATTGCAGGCCGCGGTCAAGGCGTATTTTGGCAAAGAGCCGAATATGTCAGTTAACCCCGATGAAGTGGTCGCGGTTGGTGCCGCTATTCAGGGTGGCATTCTCGGTGGCGACGTTCACGACGTGCTCTTGCTCGATGTTATTCCGTTGTCGCTCGGCATTGAAACGATGGGCGGCGTGGCAACGAAATTGATTGAAAAGAATACGACCGTGCCGACGCAACGTTCGCAAGTATTCTCGACAGCCGCTGATAATCAGACAGAAGTGACGATTCACATTACCCAGGGTGAAAGGCCTTTGGCAGCTGATAACAAGTCGCTTGGTCAGTTCAACCTGGGTGGAATTTCACCGGCACCTCGCGGAATGCCTCAAATTGAAGTTACATTCGACATTGATGCTAACGGTATCCTTAACGTCAGTGCCAAGGACAAGGCCACAGGTAAGTCCAATAGCATCAAGATCACCGCTTCGTCCGGTTTGTCCAAGGAAGAGGTTGAGAAGATGAAGAAAGATGCCGAATTAAACGCCAGCGCTGATGCGGCCAAAAAGGAAGCGATTGAAGCAAAAAATATTGCCGAGCAACTGGTCTACACTGCCGAAAAAGCCTTGAAAGACGCCAGTGATAAAGTGCCGGCCGATCTACGAAAGTCTATCGAGGATAAGATCGCTGACCTGAAGCGCGTTAAGGATTCCGCTACACCAGACTTGGCCGCTATCAAGGCTTCGACGCAGGCTTTGTCTGATGAGATTCAGAAGATAGGTCAGTATATGAGCCAAGGAAATGCTCAAGGTTCAACGCCCAATGATCAAGGAGGGAACAAGGGTGGCGACCAGGGTGGTGCGGATAATGTAAAGGATGCGGAGTTTAAAGAAAAGAAGTAAGGCTTGTCATCCCTACACACCATATTGTCATCCCCGCGAAGGCGGGGGCGGGAATGACATGAATAATATTCTTCTTGAAAACAAAAAAGGACCCTCGTCAGCTCTCCCGATTTGATTCGGGGGAGTCAACGATGGGGCCTTGAGGGTATTAGTGGGAATACACTTTTTCCAAATCGAGAAGAGCCTGAAAAGTGGCCTCGCTGAGATTTGATGGTCTGCTAAAAAATGTGGTGAATCTTGATGGCTTATCAATTTCAACCCATTTTGCATTCAAGTCTTTGCTTAACACAATGATAATATCATTGTTTGGATCATTTGAAGCTATTCTAGCAAAGTTCAAATCGTCAGTAAGAACAATGGAGATGTCGATTAGGTGTTCCGGCACATGGCCAGTTACACACCACCTCTGAATCCCAGACGCTAAATCGGTCACAACTGACTTGTAGTGTTCATTTAACTTAACTTCAGTCTCTATATGCATGTTTTTCCTTTCCTTTGAGAGAGATTGAATTCAACGAACGCCTCGCACTCCGCCCATGTTTACCCTTCTATGCTAAAGCTTCGAAGGACCGATAAACACGGTACTAACGGCTTGCGAGGAACTGATGAAAGGATAACATGAGAAAGGTATATTAGTCAAGTTGCACCTATAACAGCGATTATGTACAATATGTACACTATGAAGATAATCACCACAACCAATGCCCGCAAGAATATGAGCCGCCTGGTCAATCGGGTCAAATACGGCGGGGAAGTCTTTGGCATCGGCAGGCGCAATTCCGTAGACGCCATCTTGATGAGATTCCCGAACGCCGAAAACGATGAGTTGGACGAGATGACCAACGTCAACGCCAATTCCGCCAGCTTCGATTTCTTGGCCAAAGAGCCGGAGCTTTATTCGTTAAGCGATCTGAAAAAGAGATATGCGTAAAGGAACCATCGTGCTTATTCCTTTTCCGTTCACTGACTTGTCCGGACAGAAGGTCAGGCCGGCTTTGGTCCTGCATGACAACAAAGGCGGCGAGGATTGCATCGTCAGCTTCATATCGTCGCGAGTTGCTGAAAAGACCGGCAAATTCGAGGTCAAAGCCGCTCATTCTCCGAAAAACGGCTTGAAAGGCGATTCGCTCATAAAAGTCGACAAGATTGCCACTCTGCAGAAAAAGATCGTCATGGGTGAGCTCGGCATGCTGGAATCGCCTTTGCTCGTCGAAGTGGATGTGAAGCTAAAGAAATTGTTCGGGATATGAAAATAAAATATGACTAAAAGGTTGTCATGGTTGCGCTCACCACTAATCTGTTGGTGTAGTTTTTACCACCTTTAATAATTCACAAGAATCTTGTGAATTTTTGCCGGTGCCAAAAAAGAAAACCCTCGTGAGCTCACCTGATTTTGCGCCAGCCGGCGAATCGGGGGAGTCAACGAGGGAAACAAATCTTTATTAATTCAACGAAATAACCGGTCAAGGAACCAAGCAAATAATGTCTTTTTTTGTTCCGGTTTTTTCAACATTCTATCCATTTGCTCGTTAACAGCATCGCTCATAAACATGGCGTGCCATTTAACCAACAAACGTTTTGTCTCTGCGGGTATCGGTGGAGGATTGGGTTCACCGATATGTCGAGCGTCAACTATTTTATATTTTTGGATCATAAATCAATAAGAAATTGAAATGAGCATCGCATTCCGCCCATGCCTGCCTATCTGTACGAGGTGTCACCTCGTACACACAGACCATCGACACAGGATTTACGGCTTGCGAGGAACTGATTAAAGGATAACATGAGATTGTGTTTGGTGTCAAGTATTTACAAGTCCTGTCAAAACGTTATAATCAAAACAATATGACTACTACTCAATTACAAAAAAAGGCCGAGCAGGTCGAGAAATACATCAAAAAAGGCAGCCGTCTTCTACTTGAACTTGAAGTGGCACAAGCCAGATGGGAGCGCGAGCAGGGTATTGGCAAGGTCTACACCTCTGCCGCAATGATGGTCCGTGATGCAAAGAAGTCAAGGTGATGAGACAGATATTCCAATCGCCAATATTCAAGTCTAGACTTGTAAAATTCATCGGTAGACATCCGGAATTGGAACGTGATATACAGAAGACTTTGCGGCTTTTGCAGACAGATACGCACTTTCCATCACTGAAGACACATAAACTCCATGGACCACTCGCTGGTTCGTATGGAGCTAGCATCAATTACCATTATCGTCTGGTATTCTCGTTCGATGATGGCTTTATCTATCCAGAATCGATCGGCTCACATGATGATGTGTATTGAAAAAGAAAAACCCCGTCGACTCATTTCAACTTGACATCACCAAAAATCGGCATAGGATAAGCGCAAATGAACATTATGAATCCAATTACTGGTAACATCATCATTGTTACGACCGGATTTGGTGACGAGAGAGAAATTCTACTTTTACACAAACCCGGTTGGAATGAAAAAGACGAGGAACGCAAACATCTCGGCAAACGCATGAGGATCGGCATCGGCAAATGGGGCATGCCCGGCGGTGGCGACGAACCCGGTGACCCAAACAAACTCTACGGAGTCAAACGCGAACTGTTGCAGGAAACCGGTTTGCAATTGCCGGACAACGCTTTCCGCAAGGTCGGTGTTCTCGAAGGTTACCGCCAATATAACGGCGAAGCGCCGAAACTCATCTGGGTTCCCGAGATTTATCTGGCCAGAACCGACCAAAAAATGCCGGTGCGAATCAATCCTGATGAGCACGATGAATATCGATGGTTTAGGATTGGTGGTGACCCTATGCGCAGTGAAATTCCTTGGGGGCAGATGATCCAGTCTGACCGCGACTGGCTAGCTGAATTGTTGCACCCAACATGCAAACCCAGAGAATCTGAAGGCGCTTATCCAGCCAACGGTCTGTCGGTGCAGGTTTATTTCAAGGGTGACACCGAGGAACCTCTGAATTGCGTCAAACAATGGGCTTCGTTCCATTGATGATTTGAATACAAAAAACCGACCATGTCGCTTTGACAGGCCGGTTTTCCTTTAACTGCATGAGGATAGTCCTCAATCATCCTGGGTCGCATCTAGTTAAAAGCGTCCTTGCCAGGATAGATGGCTTTCTTGCCGAGCTCTTCCTCGATGCGGAGAAGTTGATTGTATTTGGCCACGCGATCGGTGCGTGATAGTGAGCCAGTTTTTATTTGACCAGTACCAGTACCGACAACAAAATCGGCAATTGTCGTATCTTCGGTCTCACCAGAACGGTGTGAAATTATCGAAGTGTAACCCGCCTTGTTCGCCATATTGACCGCATCAATCGTTTCGGAAACCGTGCCGATTTGATTCAACTTGATCAAAATGGAATTGGCAATACTGCGATTGATGCCTTGTTGTAGACGTTCAATATTAGTGACAAACAAATCGTCACCAACCAATTGAACTTTATCGCCAATTTTTTCCGTTAGCAGTTTATAACCATCCCAATCGTCTTCGGCCAAACCGTCTTCGATGGAAATGATTGGATATTTTGCGACTAGATCGGCGTACCAATCTACCATTTCAGCAGATGATAGCACCTTGTTGTCACGAATCAGATTATATTTGCCGTCTTTATACAGTTCTGTCGCGGCAACGTCTAGAGCGATGGAGACATCAACACCGGCTTTGTAACCGGCCATTGTAATGGCCTCCATAATTATTTCTATTGCCGCTTCGTTTGAAGAGAGCGAAGGTGCAAAGCCGCCTTCATCGCCGACTGTTGTCGGTAGTTTGCGATCGTGTAGAATTTTTTTGAGTGAGTGGAAAATTTCATCACCGGCACGCAGCGCCTCTTTGAATGAATCAAATCCGGCCGGTACAATCATAAATTCTTGGATGTCGGCCGAATTTTCCGCGTGCTTACCTCCGTTTATTATATTCATCATCGGCACCGGCAGGCGCACAGGCATTCCGGTTTTGGCGATTTTGGCAAAATATGTGTAAAGGGGAATGCCGGCTTTGACCGCCACCGCTTTGGAAAAAGCCATGGATACCCCTAAAATGGCATTGGCGCCTAATTTGCCTTTGTTTGTTGTGCCATCCAGTGTAATCATGGTGTTATCGAGGCTTCGCTGATCCCAGGTTTTTCCTTTAATTAATTTTGCAATCGAACCATTCACATTGGCCACGGCTTTTAAAACACCCTTGCCACCATAGCGGCTTTTGTCACCATCGCGCAGTTCAACAGCTTCGTGCGAGCCGGTCGAAGCGCCGGATGGCACCGCGGCACGACCAAACGAACCGTCGGATAGAATAACGTCGACTTCGACAGTCGGATTGCCACGCGAGTCGAGTATTTCACGTGCGTGAACATTTTTTATCTTTGCTGAAAATGGCGATGGCGATTTTTTGGTTGACTTTGTAGCGACCTTTTGTTTGACAGGCGATTTCTTTGATTTCGGCATTGTCTTTGAAAATTATTTTAATAAGAGATTGTGATTATAACATACTTTTTCCTATGTCCGACATAGGCCCTATGTCGGACATAGTAGAAAAACCGCTTGAACCATTTGGCGCAAGCGGTCTTGTGTAAAGCATTTTCAGCTTTTGATAGTCCTCTGGAAAGGCGGCTGCGAAGCGTTCGTGATGCGGATTTTCGGCTGGACGTTGAATGTGACGTCTGGTTTTTTAAAAACAGATATCTGATGTTCAAAACCATCCAAACAACCTAGGAATTCCCGAACTTTCGGTGACATTTTCGGCTTGCAAAGAAGCAGTCGTATGGGATTATTTGCGCGCTCGTAATCTTGTATTGTATCCACTCTCAAGGATATATCGCCGGTGATAATAATGACATGCATTGCATTTTTGTCGGGGCATGAACGCATGTCCGCCATTTTACATTCATCATCTTCTGAGTACAGAAGAACATATTCGTCGCTGTCGCGCACTGCAGCATAGATGCTTGAAATCAAGCTTGCGACGTCAAAAGGTTTTTCGCTGATAATTCTCAATTTTCTAATGATGTGCTTTTGTTTGTTTTTGTGCATAAATTTTCTGCATGCTAGTCTATCATAAAAAAAACGTATGTCAAGTAATACATCGCCGTTTTTTCTGCTATAGTTAAATTTCAATGAAAGATTATTACAAAATTCTCGGCGTTGAAAAAAACGCCTCGGCTGATGATATTAAAAAAGCTTTTCGAAAACTGGCTCACCAATATCATCCCGATAAAAATAAAGGCAATGAGGACGCGGCCAAGAAATTCAAAGAAGCCAGCGAAGCTTATGCCGTGCTATCCGACGTAAACAAGCGTGCCCAGTACGATCGATTCGGTTCGGCAGGACCAGCCGGAGCCGGCGGTTTTAACACCGGTGGTTTCCAGGGATTTAATGGTAATTTTGGCGGTTTTGATTTCTCTCAATTTACCCAAGGCCAAGGTTTTGGTGCAAATGGACAGTCATTCGAGTTTGATTTGGGCGATCTGTTTGGTGAATTTTTCGGTGGCGGTGGACGTCGTCGACCTCGTAAAGGGGCAAATATAACAGTTGACGTCGAGATTTCTTTTAAAGATTCTATTTTTGGCATTGAAAAGGAAATTTCCGTTCATGGACAAAAGCTGGTTGTGACTATTCCGCCAGGTATTGAAAATGCCCAAGGTTTGCGTGTGGCCGGTAAAGGCGAGACAGGTGAAGGCGGACCCGGCGATTTAATCGTGCGTGTTTGGGTCAAGGAACATTCATTTTTGCGCAAGGAAGGCTTGAATCTGGTTATGGAATTGTCTATAAAGCTCACTACTGCCATTGCCGGCGGTTCAATTGAAATTGAAACTTTGGATGGCCAGATAGAGCTAAATATTCCTGCCGGCACTAGTCATGGAGAAATATTACGTGTTCGCGGTAAAGGTGTGCCATACGAAACTCGCGGCGTTTTTACTGGTGCAGCACACGGTAAACGTGGCGATCTGCTCATTGTTACGCATATTGAGATGCCGAAAAAACTTTCGAAAAAAGCCAGGGAATTGATTGACCAATTGAAAAATGAAGGTATATAAAAAGATAACCCGTCGCGCGAGGCGGCGGGTTGGTGAAAGAACTTGGCGTTTAGTGCTCATTGAGCACCAAAGGAGAGCTAGCCAATTTAACTGGACGGAACTTGCCGTCATAGTAAACCAACATTGACGGTGTCCCGTTTGATTCAAGCTCCACGCTTGACGATGGAACCAAAAGTCCGGCATTTATGAGGACAGACCATTGACCTTTTGCTCCAGGCGGAAGCATGCTGTCGCTTGCACCGTTAATTGATTTGGTGCAAGTGTAGAGGGGAATTGATCCGGCTGGCGACAGATTTTGCGATAGTCTGATCATCTCCGTCGGCGCAATCCGAGCCCTCATCACGTCAATTTGTGTGGTGAATCGTGGATTCGGGATCACTTTGACCGACGACGCCGGCCAAAATTCCTTTTGATACACCATGATACTAAAAGTCAGTGAAATCCCAATCACAAGGCCTAAAAAGCCTACAAGTAGATTTTTCATAAAACTCCTTTCATTT
>JAGWNR010000009.1 GCA_028871265.1 Patescibacteria group bacterium | reverse complement strand
TGCGGGGGATTCTACTGCTGTAGACGAAGAAAGCGTCAAATTACAGGCATTGCTTCAGGAATTGATCAAGGTAAAAAGTTTATTGTCTGCCAAAGACGAATTGAAAACTTGATGTTATACTGATTGCATGAATTATGCCGATTTTTGGAAAGGTAAAAGGGTGGCGGTAGTTGGTTTGGGACCTCGCGGTGAAATGCGTGCTGATATTCGTTTTTTGCAAAAAACCGGTATTCAATCTCTGGCTGTATATGATATGCGCGGCAAGGCTGCGGTTAGGCCCTTTTTGGTAGACTTAACTGTTTCAAAAGACAAACCGGTCGAATTTAGTTTTGGTTCAGTGTCAGGGAATAATCTGTCTCAACATGATTTAATTATTTTGTCGCCGGACATTCCTAGAAGTGTCAGTTTTTTGAAGGAAATCAAGGATCGTTCTATCCAAATCGAATATCCGGACGTGTTGGCACTAAAATTGGCTCCGGCCATAACCGTGGTTGGTGTTATGGGCTCTTGTGGTAAAACGGCGATTATTAATATGTTGTCAAATACCTTGAAAAAAGGTTTTAATTCAGCCGGATTACCAATGCCGCTTTTGGTTGATTGTGAGAGCACTAGTGGTTCGTTATCTGTTTTATCAAAAGCCAAAAAAGACAGTTTGGTTTTGATTCGAATGCCGGACTACCTACTGGCAGAATATGACAAGATTCATTTTGCTCCGCACATTGCGATAATGGCTGTTTCGCCGGCAGTCAAAAATCCATTTGCACTCATGGCCTATCAGACATATACAAATTTTTTGATAACCACCGATGAATTGGCCGACGCGTTCCACGATTCGGCGCCAGAGAGAAAAAACACAAAAATTATTAGAACATCGGCTTCGAGATTTCCGTCAGAATGGCATTCGATCACGCTGAATCAATATGAACGTGAAGATGCCGCGCTGGTTTTGGAAACAGCTTCACTCTTTAAAATTGACCGCTCTTTTGTCAAAAATGCCATCGAAGAATACGCCGCCAAAAAAAATGTCGGTGGCATGCGCTTTGTCAAAAAATCAAAAGGGGTGCTGTTTTATGATGACTCGCTCTCCGATCGGCCGGAAGCGACTGTGGCGGCTTTGCGTTTTTTGTCCGGAAACGGTGATCCTGGCGCTATTACTCTAATTATGGGTGGCGCGACTGTGGATACAGATTATGAGTTGCTTTTAACAGCTATTTCGCAGTACGCTAGGCAGGTGGTTTTGGTGCCTGGTTCCGGTACGGTCAGTTTGCGTAAAAAAATTGCCGCACTGGAAGGTATTAAAAGTTTTTCCGCACCTTCTATTGAGGCAGCGGTCAAATTGGCCCGTTCTGAATCGCACGCGGGTGATCGCGTGCTTTACAGCCCCGCTCTTGCCGCCGCCGGCTATGACCGCTCACGTCCTGAACGCGGTGAGAGGTTTGTGAAAGCGGTTAGGGGGTTGTGGTAGGGTGTTATTTTACATGAATAGACTTTTTATTACAGGGATACCGGCTTCTGGTAAATCTTATTTAGCGAACCGTCTCGCTGAAGCTACTGGCGGCGAGGCATATTTTCTTGATGATTTGCGCGAAGAACTCGGTGGTGATGAACGTTATAAAAAGTGGGTAAACTTTTATCTTGATCAAGATGAGAAATTTTATTATGAAAACACAAATCCAGATTTGCAGTGGAAAAACTTGGTCAGTCAATCTGAAGCCATTTGGCCAGCATTTTTAGAAAAAATAAATTCTTTGTCAAATAAAAAACACCCAATTATTTTCGAGTGTGTAAATATTTTGCCACATCTAGCAAAACAAGATCTTGATTTTCCTGGCATTGTGCTTATAGGCGATAGTTATGAGAATATTTTGAAAAGAAATACCGAGGAACCAAGATGGGGAAATACAATTGAATTACAGAAACTTGAAGCCAAAAATTTTTTTGAAGTTGAACGACCACACTATCGGGCAGAAGCCATTAAATATGGTTATCCAATTTTTGAGACAGCAGATGAAGCTTTTACTGAGGCTATCAAATTATTAAACATCTAATTTGAGCTTGAATTAATTTCTCACTCCCCCCCAATCACACACACCACCGACCTGTTCCATTCTTTTCCAGAAAGCACGGCTTGGATGAGACCAGCGACACCGAGAGCGCCGTTGGGGGAGACGGCAAAACCAGCGTGCTTTTGGATCAATTCCTGGGCGGTACGAATTTCTTCGTTAGTGGCAACCCAGCCGGAACCACCGATTTTCTTGACTAGAGGAGCAAGCGTGTCTTTGCGCAGAGCGGTTTTGTCCACAATCGCGTCGGCGATAGAAGTTTCGTCAGACGACAAACTGTCCAGGAATTCCTGGGCTAGCGGATGGCATGAAGTTGTTTGAACGATGTGGATTTCGACTTTTTTCGCTTTTTCCTTTTCGCTTTTTCCTTTTTCTACAAAATATTTTGCCAACGCTTCCGCCGTTGTTCCAGATGATGTCGGCATGAAAACGGCCTGCAGATCCTTTATCTTTGCGAGCTCTTCGGCCAACGATTCATAACCGATCAAGGCAAGTTCATCAGTCGATTGGCGTAGACTTTGGATGGATCCGTCGGCGGTCTTTTGGGTGAGGGTTTGCAGAGGCCGCTCAAAGCGCATGACGGAAATATTTTCGTCGGCGAGGTCAAGGAGCTTTTTGAGCTTGTGTTCGGGAATGTGGGTACCGACGAGGATTTCGAGCTTTATATCGCCGTGCTTTTCAAAAGCCTCCGCGGCTTTCATGCTTTGACTATTAATTTCATTCAACTCTTTCACGTACAGCGCTGCTGCGAGGGCTGCATTGCCGGATGATGAAATGGCAAAATGTCGCTTGCCTTCCTCCAAATATTCTTTAATCATGACGGGGATCGATCGGCCTTTGTGCGAGCCGTATGGATGCAAATCTTCGCGTTTGAGGAAAAGGGAAGAGACGCCAACAGCCGCGGCGAGTTTAGGATATGTTTCTTGGGGAGTAATCATACAAATTCCATAAAGACGTGCAATCTCGGAAATTTTTGCAGGCCGAGGACTGTTTGAGCGAGCTGAAATCGCTTGAGCCGAGGGCGTATGGATGTCGGACCAGCCCTCGGCGACCTGCGAATTTCGCGAGCGAGTTCCGCAGGCCGAAGAAATTTTCGAGATTTGCACGGCTCTCGGTATTGCAATATTACTGCATTTTTCATATAATT
The DNA here is from genome assembly GCA_028871265.1 of Patescibacteria group bacterium. Lineage (GTDB taxonomy): Bacteria > Patescibacteriota > Minisyncoccia > Phycocordibacterales > PALSA-1337 > JAGWNR01. The sequence goes on along the minus strand of JAGWNR010000009.1, from coordinate 8,296 downwards.
CCAAACATGAAAAATATGAAAGCAATTTGCCCGGAATGCAAAAATGACATCGACCTTTCGCGCTATCCAAACTTGAAAATTAGCAATGTTATCGAATGCAACGTTTGCGGCATCACCCTGGCGGTCAAAAAAATCCAGCTAGATGGAAATGTGGAGACGGAGATCGTCGATGAAGGCAAGTAACTAGGAAAGTTTATCAACCGTCTCCTCAATCATTCCTCTGAATCCATGCGAGCCTAAAAAGACGATAACATCGCCCTGTCCTGCAGATGACTTTAAAAAATTAACAAGATTATTGTCATTTTCGATATACTGGCATTTGGTGTGTGTTCTACCAATCGTCATTGCAAGTTCCGGCCCTTCCATCGGCGCTTCTTTTTCGTCTGAAATCTTGAGCTTGGTTAATCTTGTAATAACAACAATATCTGCATCTTTGAAAGCGCCGTCATATTTCGCTGCTGAAGCACGTTCGCGGCCGCCTTGGTTCGGCTCGAAAACAGCAATGATCTGGCCTTTATAAATACTTCGCAATTCTTTCAACACCGACGCTGCTTTTTCCGGAGAATGGGCAATGTCGTCAAAAACGGTAATTTTACCTTTTGTTGTTTCTCCATCCAATCTTTTTTCAAGTCGCCGTTTCATGCCTTTAAAAGAAGCAATTGCAGAGATTATCTTTTCCGCCGGTACACCGAGCTTGTGCGCCATGGCGAAACAGCCGGTGATATTTTCGGCCTGAAACGCGCCGAGCATCGGTGATTTTATATGAAAAGTTTCTCCGTTGTGCTTTATGATAAAGTCAAGACCAATTGTTGACTGTTTTACCCCTTCAAATGAATAATCGCCAGATTTACCATACCAGATGACTTTACCAGTATAGTCTTTAAGGGTTTCTGGAATTCCTTCTTGGTCCTTACTTGCCACGATAAATCCGCTCGTCGGTATTCCTTTAACTAATTTTTTGAACGCGTCAAAATAGCTCTCTTCGGTAGGGTACAAATCGGCATGGTCCCAGGAGACTTTGGTGAGCAAGAGATATTTTGGCTTGTAATAAAAGAATTTCGCCGTCGGATCATTCGGGCCGCTCTTGTATTCGTCGCCTTCAAAGACGCTCCAGTCGCTTTTTCCCAGATGCGCGGCCGATTCATGCGAAAGGGAGATGCCGCCGAACATGTAGCTGGGGTCTAGGTTTGCTTCTGACATGATATGTGACAAAAGCGCCGATGACGAAGTTTTTCCCCACGTTCCTGCGCAGACTATGGAATTCTCTTTTATAAAGTAGTCTCTAAAGACCTCGGTGTAAGAGGCGCATTTCAAACCGTGTTCTCGCGCATACAGAGTCTCCGGATTCTTGCTTCCCGAAGCGGTTGTAATTACTACCAGATCCGGCAAATCCTCGGCCATCTTTTCCGGATGCCAACCAGCCCAAAATTTGACGCCGTGTTTTTCAAGCTCGGTCGAAACCGGCGGGAAAAAGCCTTTATCCGAACCGGTCACTTTGACGCCGGCCTGGTGGAGCGCAATAGCCAGCGCGCTAGTGGCTACGCCACAGATGCCGATAATATGGACTTTTTTTGGTAGGTTATGCATGGGTTTGATTATAGCGGTAAGTGAGTGTATGTAGCAACTGATTGACACAACTTCTTTGCTAGGATGTTGTGCAAGTAAAACGGATATAGTGTTGATTAACGAATGAAAAAAACTGTTGAATGGCCTAAATATTTTTCACTTATCCACAAAAGTTAAAATATTTATAAAATTTTTGTGATTTTTAGTATTGATTTCAAGTTTCTATTTTCGGTAAAATTATATTCTGTATTTATGTACATATTTTTGGATGAATCTGGAACTCATAAACAATCGGGGAATTCCTCGCTAGTCTTGGTGTGTGTAAAAAGTGAATTTGTAGATGAATTAGAGTCAGCGATAATAGAAATTGAACAAAACCTCAAGATCTATCCGTTTCATTGGTCGGAAAGCTTGTGGCCTGTGCGCGAGAAATTTATTTCCATTCTATCAAAGAACAATTTTACATTGCGTGTAGCAATTATAAAGAATCCCTTTAGAGCAAAATATGTGTATGAATCAATTCTAAACAAGCTATTGGATGGTTTGCGTTTCGATTCTCTTGTTATAGATGGTAGGAAAGGAAAACTTTATGAACGTAAACTAAAAAAGATCCTCAGAGACAAGGGGGTGACAGTTCGAAATTTAAAAACCGTCAAAAACGATTCTTTTCCTATTTTACGTTTGGCTGACGCAATTGCAGGCCTCGTTCGTTATCATATAGAATTCCCAGAAAAAGAAATCGCTCAAAGATTGTTTAAAAAAATTTCAAAAAAGATAGACGCTCTTTTTCAAGAATAAACGAAACCACCCCTTACGGGGTGGTCAGCTCGTCAGGTAGCTTTCTCAAGCTCTTCCTACAGGAATTTGTCCCTGATTGCTTGTTGTCTAAAAAGCATAGCAAATTTAAATAAAAAATCAAGGGCGATGTGTGGATAATATCATCTTTAGCTACTATTTACTTTGTCAAAATTTTCTTCACCTCCTCCAAATCCGTCCGCCATTTTTTACCATCAAACCATTCTATGCCTTCAAATTGCAGTTTGTATGTATCATTCGGTCGCTGGAGCGAGCCCAAATACAGATAGCGCCGGCCGGTCTCATTGGCGTCTTTGATCGCCTTGGTCATCATGATGAGACCCATGTCGCGTGGCGCTTTTTTCAAATCATAAAAAGGATAGCAATAATGCAGCATGTCAGTAGTGCCGTAGCAGATGGCATAGCCCAGCGGTTCTGTTTCTTTTTCGCGGGAATATGACAAGAAGACATTGAAATTATCCGACACAGTTACCAACTCTTTGGTCTTGTTGGCAGTGAAAGTGCCCGGTTCGGCCTTGGCGTCATAGAAATCCTTTGCCATTTTGCCAATTTTCCAGGAATAGTCGGTGAGGGGGAGGGTTTTCTTTTCCAAAATGATGTCCGCACCTTTTTTGAGCAGACGACGATTTTCGCTGGTCAAGTGAAATTTTTCCAGATTAATGCGCACGCTCCGTGTCTGGTGCATGATGCCACGGCCTAGTCTGGTAAAGACGAAACCACGATTATACATGTCCGAAACAGCGTTTTCGGAGAAATCAGTTATTTTTTCTTCTTTCCAGGTTAAGTAATTCATTTAATGTAACGCTAGCCATACTCCTAATACCACGAAAATAAAATGTATTATCCAAAACCGCATAATCGTCTTTTCTTCACTCCAGCCAGAAAGCTCAAAATGATGGTGTAGTGGCGCCATCTTGAAAATACGGCGGCCAAAAAAGGCGCGACCGAACACTTGGATAACCACGGTCAGGGCTTCAATGTAAAACATAAAGCCTAGGAAAAATATCGAACTGATTTCGCCAATGGCCAAGGTGTTAACCGCCAAGAGTGCGCCCAATCCCAAACTGCCGACGTCACCCATCATGAACCGCGCCGGTTTGATGTTGAAATACGTGTATGCGACCAGTGCACCGACGGTGATAGCGTTCATGATGGCAATCTCGCCAAAGCCGTTTGTCCAAGAGAGCAAGGTCAGAGCGGAAAAAGTAATGATTCCCATACCACCGGCCAGACCATCCATACCATCGGCGATATTGACCGCGTTAGCGGTGAACATGACAATGAAAATGATTGCAGGAATGAGCCAAGGCCCCAGATAAACGTCCGGACCGAACGGCAAATACAAATAGTGCCAGGCCGGACCCAGTTTCGAGTAAATCCACCAGGCCGCGGTAGCGCCTGCAATGAATTGGAAAATCAGTTTTTCGTGGACCAACACGCCTTTGCCGGGTCGCGAGCCGAGCCAGGCGGAGAGTCGTTTGAAAGCCGTCCAAGGCAAGGTGAGCGCATACCACAAGCGCATGCGAAATTCTCTGTGGACGCGGATTAATGTAATGACTTGACCTAGCTTGCGCGACCTGCGTTCATGACCATAAATATTCATAATGTCATCAATGCCGCCCAGGAAAGCGGATAGGAGCATGACGCCGACCGGTACCCATGTGTAGGCGCGCGACCAGTCAAAAAGATAGGTAAATAGAGCGACTGTGATTATGACCAGTAAACCGCCCATGATCGGTGTGCCATTTTTGCTGGCGCGATTTTCCATGCCGGCCAATTCATATTTCGGCGCTTTGGCGATATGAAAACGGTATAGAATGGCGGTCAAAAGTGGCGCCCAAGCAAAAGCGAATAGCGCCGAAAAGACAATAAAGCCGATGATATTGGCCAAATCTCCGGTGGTCTGGAGAAAATTGATCATGTATAACATATTACCACATTAAAAAAAATTTTTAAAATTATTGCATCAGTGATATATAATTTACTTTTATTTTTAAAATAAAATCGAGCGGGTTTTGAGGCCGCTCGAAATTGGTTAAGGGGTGCATGGACAAGTGAAGAAAATTTGTGGTTGAGTGTAGATGAAAGTGGTATAATCTGTTTAATGAATTACACCGCAGAAGCGGTGAGGAATTCTTTTGATTAAACGTTAATAACAATAAATATCATGATGAATTCATCAAATCTTACCCAAGCCATTGATCAGTTGAAAAGGTAAATTCTAAAAGAAAACAGCGATCTCACTCAAAAGAAGACAGCTTTGCAGACTGCTACTACAGAAAAGCAGAGACTTGAAACGGTAATCAAAAAAGAACCAGAGTTAAAACAGAAGGAACTTGAAATACAGAAATTGAAGTCAGAAATTCAGCAGGCAAAAACTAAACTTCTAGAAGTTGACAGAAATGTGCGTAAATATACCGATGAAGTGAATAAAATAAAGCAAGAACAGACTAGGAAAAATCAGGAACTTTCAAAGATTCAACAGGAATATCAAAATGCCATGAGAAATGTTAAAAAGTAGTATGGAACAATTTCCACATCAAAAAACGGTAGAAAAAGAAGCAAATTTTGAAGGCGATCATTGTTTGCTTTTACTTGAACGACTAAATGATCCAATCATAAAGAGGCAATTAATCGATATGTTATATCAGAATGAATGTGTTGAAGCGGAACGAATTCAAAAGCATATTTTCACACCTTTCGTTCTTCCAAACCAGCCAAATTTAAAATGTTTCAAAGACGAGGAGGGTGTGATATACACGTCAAGCGATCCGGAATATGAGCCAAAAAATTATCGAGCAAAAAGTAAAGAGGAAATTGAGAACGATTTGACCGAGAGAATAAACCTCGCAGCAACAGAAACTCCCATAGATTTTTCTGCTAACGAGCCGGATGAAGGCTGTATTCCATTAAATTGGAAAATGCCATGGACCAAAGAAAAACCATCTGCACGACAAATGAACATTATACTTTCACACGAAAAGGGTCACATAATCAGAAAATATGGAGATCTTCGCGATTATTTTTCTAAAGGATTTGATACGACAAAAATAGAATATAGCGATGCAGATTTTGAAATGGACAAAATGGCTCACAGGAAAGACGATTCAGATGATGAATTCGGTGAAGAATTAGACAAGGAGCAGATGAAGCAAAAAACCATACTTTACCTTATGTCAGGGAATGAAATAGCCGAAAGAATGTCTCAACTAAAAAATTATTTTGGTTTGAAGGGGTCAGAAAGATTTACAGTTGAACATTTGTTGTATGCTCGTAAAAATTATATTGCCGACACAGGAATAGATAATAGAATGAAGCATTTTTTTCAAGCCATTACCTCAGAAACGGAAAGCACATTTATTGAACTTATAAATTCATCCGGCATATAATTTACTTTTATCTTTAAAATAAAATCGAGCGGGTTTTGAGGCCGCTCGAAATTGGTTAAGGGTTGTTATTTTTCTTCTTCTGCCCGCACTCTTTTGCGAGATAATGGAAGAGGTCACCGATGGCTTGAAATAGGTTTCTGAAAAACCATCGGACGATTTTCGCGAGAGTTTTGAATTCCCACGAAATGAATTTTTTTGCCAAGGCCGATTGCTGACACATGCGTAGCAGTACGCAAATCATGATTGTTGCGGCCAAGGCAAAGGCTACGAGAGCCTCAAAGAGCTGGGGTAATGTATTCATCTACGTTAAAGTCTATCATATAACGACATAAAAGTCAATAGTTGTCCAATTATGGTAAATACTATAATATTTTGCAAAATTACATGTAGCTATTCCTGCATTTTTTCTACAATTCTCTGCACCGTTTTCCATGTTCTGGTAGTGACGTCTTTGCCGAATTTCTTTTCGATGTCGCGCATGAATTGCGGTCCGGATTTCTGGGTGATGTCGATGTTACCGTATATTTCCCATGGTTTTCTCTTTAAAAAAGAAACAATCAGATAAGAATTACCGGAATGTCTGGCTCCTTTGAAAGGGTCTTTCTTTATTATAAGTTCAAGCTCATGCTGACTGCGGATGTAAGCGGGACTGTTAATATCAAGATGAGCCTTGAGAGCTTTTTCAATTTTTAATTCTAGCGCCCTTACATTCTTTGAGCCCGAATCAAAAATGACGTTGCCACTGGATAAAAGCGTCAGGACTTTCTTGAAACCCAACTTTTCAAAGACGCTGCGTAGTTTTTTGCCGTGCATATTCGGATTGCTGGGGCCGATTCCTCGCAATAGTGCTACATAAGTAGTCATGGTTGTTGCCACCAACTTAACCTCCTAACTTCTGTCGTTGAAATTTTGGCACGCAAATAGGTCGGGTTTTCATCACCGGTTTTTTCTTTTTCAATCCATTTTTGCTCGAGCAAAGTTTTTTTTGGATTCAGAATTTCAATTTTACCGGGGCGGATGCCGTGACCGTATTGGCCGTCTTCCGGCCAAGCAATGGCGTTTACATAGTGGATAACTATCGGCACAAAATTCTGATATTCGACGCGATCGACGACCAGTATGTGGTTGCGTTCAATTTCTGCGCCGGTCATAGTGATAAAATCTCCAGGTGCGGTTTTTTGCCAGGGCAGGGCGATACTATTTTTGTCACTGGCAAAAACGGTGACGTCGGCATTTTCGATCGGGCGCAATTTAGCGCGCAATGCACCTAAAATGCCGCGACCATTGAAATGCAGATGTTTGTCCAGAGAACCAAAGCCGCGCACTTTGTTTTCGGTGGCTAAAACATAGTAGGCGAAACCGGAGCAGTCAATGCCGATATTATGGTCGCACATGAATTCTTTCAAAATTTTATCGTTCCACATGTTGGGCTTGATACCTTGGCGCAGGCCCAAAATTTCCGTTTCGTCAAAAATTTCTCGGGGCGAGCCTTTACCGATAGTGGCGCGCAATGCGGCGCGTTGTTTTAAATGTCGATTGTTGTAATAGGGAACAGCACATTCAGCGGCGCCGATTTTAAAATGCAAATATTGATCGATTGTGTCGAATGCCGGTTGTGAGAGGAGTTTGAGGTTCATGATTTTGTACAAGGTCAGACCTTGTACTTTGCACAGGTCGAACCTTGTATAAATAATAGCTTATTGTTTTACTTTTCCAAAATTTTGATGATTGCTTCGCCCCGCTGGTTGAATTTGCCGGGTTTTTCCATGATACCGCGATCGCTCTGGATGCGGAGGAGATCGGAGTTCGGTTTGGTGTTGTTATAAGGAATGACATTATAGCCGGCGGTTTCCATGCTCTCTTGTACAAGGTCTGACCTTGTATTTTGCATAGGTCGGACATTGGTGATGCGCTGGATGACTTGGGCGCCGTCGTTTATGTACAAGGTCGGACCTCTGTCGTACAAGGTCTGACCTTGTACGAGCGCGGAGAGATGAGCTTCAAATATAGTAGTTCCTGCAATCCCTTGATCTCGAAGTTTTGTTTGTAGTTGCGATTCAAACGTAGTCGAAGCCGGTTGGCGGGCATTTATCTCAAGTAATTTCATTTCATCGCGTTCTTCGTCATAGATGACGTCAATACCGAACAATCCCTTCCAACCACTCTCGCGCATTTTTTCGGCCACTTTTTCGGCGATGTCATGAAATTCCGCCAAATTTTTTTCGGTCAAAACAGTGTGTGGCAAACTCCAGTCGTTGCCGATGGTGGCGAAAGGGTTGTCGGTGAAAGGGGGCAGGCCGGTGATTTGATAGCTCGGGTTGCCAAAATAAACCTTGTTTGAAGTCTCGGTGGACATTGAGCGCTCCGGCAGGCTTCCTTTGCGAGACACGAAATTTCCCTGCTGGGAAATTTCTCCAAGCGACGCCGGTCGCGCCGCTTGAGGTCTCTCAAAAGAAGCCGTGCCTCCGCGCTCCCTCGAGATCGCTTCGCTTTTATGTGTGTTTATGTTCTGACTTTCGACTGCT
>JAGWNR010000112.1 GCA_028871265.1 Patescibacteria group bacterium | reverse complement strand
GACGATGCGGTTTTTTTATGCTATGTCCACTATGTCGGACATAGTGCTTATTTCACATGAAACTTCTGACGTATTTCGCCTACTTCTGCCTCATTTTTCTCTTGTTTGAGTTTTTTGCCTTCTTTAGCCAATTTTTCAAGCTCTGAATCGCTCAATTTGTTCAGTTCTGAAGCCCTATTTTCCAAATATTCGGCAGTATTTAGTTTTGGATCTTCAAGCACTTCTTCTAGCAAAGCGTGCAAAATAGCCCCAATCCTAGGTCCAGGTTTCATTCCCAATTTTTTTATCATCTCCCCCCCGCTTATTTTGAGCATCGCCACAGACACCGGATCTCGTAAAGCCTCTTCAATCATCGACTGGTATTTTCTAAGTCTATACGGCTCCTCCTTCGGTCTGCCGGTGCCTATACGATCACAAACCCTCACATTCATTAAATCCCAAATATTTTCTCTTCCGACATTAACAACCATTCTACGAACTGCAGAAAGTGTTAATTTTTCTGGATCGGCAAAAAACATATGCCAGCGAACCAATTTAACAACCTTTTCAATCGTTTTGGCTGGAAATTTCAATCTTTCCAGGATTTTTTTTGTTACACGTGAACCAACGACTTCATGGCCGTAAAACGTGATTTGTTGTGTTTCACGTGAAAACCCTTTAGTTTCTGGCTTTGAAATATCGTGAAAAAGCGCCGCCAGCCTAATTTCCAAAGGCCATTTTTTGTCGGCTGCGTGCTGCAATGACCGTAAAAGATGTTCCCAAACCTCATAAGCATGGGCTTGGTTTTGCTTGACTCCTATGGACTCTTCCAATTCTGGAATAAAATGTCTCAACAGAGCCAGTTCCTGGGCAAGTTCGATGCCTTTTTTTGGCTCGTCGGACATAAGTATTTTTACAAACTCATCCCTAATCCTTTCACGTGAAATGTGCTGTAAAAGATCAGCATGGTTCTGTATGGCCATTTTTGTCGATTCATCAATGGTAAACCTTAGCTGGGTAGCCAAACGTACAGCACGCAACATTCTCAAGGCATCTTCTTGGAACCGATCAACTGGATTACCGACTGTCCTTATAATTTTGTCCTTTATGTCCTTGAAACCGCCGTAAAGGTCAATAATGTCCTTTATAGCATCCCCGGACAATCTAATGGCAAGGGCGTTAACTGTAAAATCTCTGCGCTTCAAATCATCCTCAATTTTTTTGGCAAAAACCACTTCGCTTGGGTGACGATAGTCTTCATATTTTCCTTCTAAACGATAAGGTGTAACCTCGATCAATTTGACGGTTTGATCGGTTGCTTGTTCAAACACCACACCAACAGTACCGAAATCATTTTCATAGAATGTCTTTGGAAAAGCGGCAATAATCTCCTCTGGCCGCGCGTTGGTGGTTATGTCCCAATCTTTGGGGGAGAGACCTAGCAACAGATCCCTGACACAGCCGCCCACCGGAAATGCCTCAAAGCCCTTGTTTTCTAGGGTTTTTACCGCTTCGATGACTTCCGGGGGAATTGCGCTTTTTGAAGCACTTTTGTTCTTTAGAGTAGGTGTTTCTTGATTTTTCATCACATTTGTATTGTATTACACCTTTATGTTTTTGCATATTTCCTGTAGTATGTCCTTGTAACCATTATGCGCCCGTGGTGAAATGGATATCACTACAGTCTTCGGAACTGTCTTTGGGGGTTCGAGTCCCTCCGGGCGCACAAAGTAAATAGAAAATAGAAATGGACGAGAACGGCGGAGCCATATTACTCGCACCAGCGAGGAATGGCAAGCCGGTGGCCAGCCCGAGCCGAGCGACGGCGAGGTGAGAGGCGAGGCCGAGTCCCTCCGGGCGCACAAAATTTTGTAAAAATTGAGTTTTAAGTTATACTGTCAAAGTTATCGTTTTATAAATATGCGGGTATCGTTTAGTGGTAGGACGCGTCCTTGCCAAGGACGAGGTGGGAGTTCGATTCTCCCTACCCGCACTCGGATTAATCACATACAGAGCATTGCGAAGCAATGCGTAGCGAGAATCGAACAGCGGAGCTATATCGCGCTAGCCAGCGAGATAGCGAGCTAGTGGCCAGCCCGAGC
>JAGWNR010000111.1 GCA_028871265.1 Patescibacteria group bacterium | reverse complement strand
TTGTTCGACGAAACTAAAGATGTCGCCTTTGGCGCCGCAACCGAAACAATAGAAAGAGCCGCGATCTGGCGAAATATAAAACGACGGTGTTTTTTCATTGTGAAACGGACACCGCGCCCGGAAATTTTTGCCGGCCTTTTCCAGCTTTATATACGATGAAACCACCTCCTCGATACCCAGGCGTTCCTTGATCAAATCGACAGTCGAACGGTCTTTCATGATAGTATTGTACGCTGATTTTGCATAAAAAGAAAAGCCATAACATATGTCAAGGCCAGACCTCATTTTAACTATTTTTTAATATTTTTTTATAATTTCTTAATACCATTTTATTTATAATTATGCCCGTGGTGGAGACACCATCACGTGGGGTAGTTCGGGCGGTCCGAAACCTTGGTTAGTCACCTAAGGTTACAGGGGGTTCGACCCCCCCTCTACTCCACAATATTTTTTACAGCAAGTAAACTTGCTTAATATTACCAAATATAGTAAACTTTATTTCAAGGTGACTAACCGAGGTAGTAATTCTTCTGTAGCCCATCAAAATCCGCTTCGGCGGGTTTTGTGTTTATTGAATCACTCCCCCACCAAAACAAACCTCACCATCATAAACGACTAGCGATTGCCCGGGTGTCAATGAATTCTGCGGATTTTTGAAGGTAATTTCGGCTGTGTCATTTTTGATCATAGTAAAAACCAGCTCTTGGAGCGACTGTCGATACCTAGCCCGACCGGCATAAGTTTTGCCAATTTCCGGCTGCGCCAACCAATTCGTCTGTACGAGGTGACACCTTGTCATAGCCGACGGCAAAAGTCCGGTCGGATCTTTGTGCGAAACAGTCACTGTATTTTTTTCAATATCCTTTGCAATAACAAAATATCGGTCGTCATGAGGCGTCTTGGCATCAATAGTAAAGCCGTGACGCTCTCCGATAGTCAGAAAAAATGCACCATCATGCCGACCGATCGCCGCTCCTTTTTCGTTTAGCACAACACCCGGTTTTGGATCAATATAATGCGACAAAAATTCCTTGATATCGATTTTGCCGATGAAACAGAGGCCTTGGCTATCCTTTTTTTCGGCCGTTGGCAATTTAAACCTTGCTGCTAGTTTACGCACTTCAGGCTTTTCAATATCGCCGACCGGAAACAAAATGTGTGGCAATTGTTCCCTCTTGATATTCCAGAGAAAATAAGATTGATCCTTGTTCGAGTCATAGCCTGCGAGAAGACAATAGTTCGAATTTAGTCGAAAGTCCCGAGTCCCGAGTCCCGAGCCTTTTGCTTCTTGACTTTCGACTTTCGACTCTGTACTTTTGACTATTTTCGCGTAATGCCCTGTTGCCACAAAATCGGCGCCATTTTTCATCGCCCAATCGTAAAAAGCACCGAATTTGACGCTTTTATTGCACATGACATCCGGATTCGGCGTGCGACCCGCCTTGTACTCGGCAATCATGTAGTCAACAACGTCACGCTTATATTCCTTTTCCAAATCCAAGGTCACAAAAGGAATGTCCAGAACCGCCGCCACACGCATAGCGTCCAACCGATCTTGTTTTGAAGTACACTCCATCCAATCCGGTTCCCAAACCCTGATAAAGACTCCGGTGACGTCATAGCCAGCCTGTTTTAATAGAGCCGCCGAAACAGACGAATCCACGCCGCCGGACAGACCTACAAAAACCTTGGCTCTACCACTATTCTTTGTTTTACCTTGACTATTCATTCCTCGGATGATATCAAAGAGTACAGAAAACTTCAAAATTTTGAAATATGAATATACTCGTCGTGGTTCAGAGTAAACCAGAAAAACTCTTTTATCAAAGTCTGATCGAAAGCAGTGAAAATCCTGTTTTTGTTGCTTTAAACAAAGATGATGCCGTCGGCAAAATCGCTTATCACAACAATCATATTAAATTATCGATGCTTGTGATGAACGACCCGTCGCAAGCTAGCAACCTGTCTGAAATTTCCGATCGCGTTCATTGTTTTGAAAACGAATTCCCCTTTTGGCTGATTCTGGATGGTCGCGCAATCGATACTGCAGAGACAATGCGAAAAAAGTTTCCGAAATTCGCCTGTATCGTTTCAAAATTAGAACTT
>JAGWNR010000110.1 GCA_028871265.1 Patescibacteria group bacterium | reverse complement strand
GGCGTAACTGGGGATATTTTCAAATCCCTTTGACGAATACAAGACGACCATTTGGCCTGGCAGAATTGCCCGACCGCAGACGCAACAGCGGATAACATCATGTTTGCACTGCTCTATAAAACAATGCGGGCAAAGTTTGTTTTCCTTGCACGACCTTTCAATTAATACACTAAATATGCTGACCGTGTATTTACTGGAAGCGTAATGTCCACAGCGATACAAACTGGTTTTCGTCGAGCGCTTGGATACGGCCAGATCGTCTAATGACGGTGGTGGCGTAGTGACTACCTCATTCGGTTCTCTATGTTTAATATGGTCGTAAACAATGAAAAATAATAAGCCGGTAAATGCAACCGCAACTGCAGCTACGATGAATTCATTCATACAATGCCTTTCGTTTTTTATTTTGTCTAGACAAGATAATATAAGTAAAACTTATTTTTGTCAAGAAAAACTGCCGCTTTTTCGAATGACTGTTGTGAAATATAAAGTCTAGCCTAGGACTAAATCTAAACAACAGATTTCTTTAACCCCACTATCTCTCAACCTATATCTTGCACATCATCTTTGCCTCGCTTATAACATGAGCAACCTGCACATCAGTAGCACCAGCGTCTACAAGGTAGCCAGGATATTTAACAAGGTCGCGACAGAGGATGACTCCTTGTTCAAAGAGTCTCTTGCGTAATTCACCAGTCACCGACGATAGAATCGTAAACGGAAACAACTTGAATTCATCTATTAGTTGATGGAGACTACCTGATTTCGGATAATTCCAACCAATCAAATGCAGGTTATTACACTCGGCATATTTAATAGCCTCACTGGTAAATTTGGTATTAGTGATTAGCCAGCCTTTGGAAAGTTTGCGCTCGCGTCCACCAAAAGTGTAAGGATGCGCCGAAAGATCGTCGAATCGTGCCTTGACATACAATGCAACCTTCAGATCAGATTTTAGACCAAATTCATTATGAAATTTTGCCTCCACCATTTCTAGCCGGTCGTCTTTCCAAGCCACAACGTCAACTTCGTGTTCAACACATTTGCCCAAAAGGAGCATATCTGTAGCAGTCTCAAAACCCCAAACCTTGAAAATTTCGGCCACAAATTTCTCGAACGGATAACCGTTAGGACCCAGATCTGCTAGGGCACGCCGCAGAGAATACCGCGCGGCGGCATGATGCAGATTTGATGAACGCAGCAATTCAAAAGCCCGAGCGTAGATGATCGAGGTCGGCATACCGTCCTTCATTTCTTTTTCGACCTTATCGACTATTTCATCAGCCGATTCAGCGGACGCCCCGGCCGCACGGAGCGATTCGACCAATTTCCCTTCTTCAAACAGTTCGCGAACACCGTTTGATTTAGTCACATAGACTAGGTGGTTCATGGGGAAAATTATAGCATACAAGGTCAGACCTTGTACTGTTATGCACAGGTTTTTTGGTACAAGGTCGGACCTTGTACTGACATACATAGGTCCGACCTATGTATTACGCTGTCACTTTTTCACCGGCTACGTGATAACGACCGTCTTTGTCACGCTTGAAATATTTTGGATTCTGCAGATTAACCGCAATGGTGTTTTCCTTGACATATCGCTCTTTCAAAACTTTTGCGATTATGTCTTCTTTGGACAACGGGCCGCTTTTCTCAATAATAGCGCTAATTACATCACGGACAACACCGGACATATAACCCCATTCAGAGAGAGCATACAGACCGCGACCGACCAAAACAAAGCGAGGATCCTTGATCAGTTCGTTGTGAGTGGTAGCGACGTGAGCTTTTTTCTTGAAAACTTTGGAAATCTGATTGGCTACTTCGCGGAAATGGATTGGCGAACCGTGTTTTCGGATAACCAAAAAAGCATAGTCACGAACACCTTTGGTATGAATATTTGGCGAATGCGAAACACCCCATTCACCGAGCGCATTTTTACCAACTTTTTTGGACAGGTTTAACCAACGCTTGATAATTTCCTGATTTTTATATTTTTCCGAAGTTTCACCCAAATGCTTGATAAAAGTGTCAACCATTTCCGATTCCGGCAACAGATCGTTGTTTGACATACTCTCGTAAAGTTTTTTCAAGGAAGTCTCGACATTT
>JAGWNR010000109.1 GCA_028871265.1 Patescibacteria group bacterium | reverse complement strand
AACCACGGCCACGAACTTAGGATGAGCTGAACCACATTCCAATTGCCGCCGAACCACATGCCCAAACCGACCAGAAGCCAGTTCAGGCCGCCAATGACGACCAATATAAACGAAACACAATGCGTTGCTTTCATGATATTTTAAAATTAACTAATAATAAAGAATTACTAACTTTTAGTATAACACCATTATTTTTTTCAAGATGAAAGAGGGTGTGGAAAGATAACGTGGTGCCCCCGGTTGGAATCGAACCAACATTGACGGCTTAGAAGTCCGCAGTTCTATCCATTGAACTACGAGGGCATGAGAGCAATATAGCAAATACCAAAGACCCTGCAAGGTTTTAACGGGAAGGGTCGGATGGCGCCGTAAAAGACTGTTCCAACATGCTGGTTTCCGTTTGACGGGCGGCAAAACGGTTCACCGTGTCGTCCAGCACCGATTGATTAAATTTATTTGACGAATCGACGGTTGTCATCGCCGGCGAAACAGTGATATCGCCGGATGAAATTTGTACAAACAGTCTAACAGCATAACCGATTAATAGAATTGCCACCAAAACCGACACGGCCAAAATGATTGCCCAATCAGTATATGAATCTTCCAATATGCGCTCCCGCCAAGATCTGGTCGCCGAAGAGATGGTCTGGGAACCACGGTGATGAATTGGAAAAAGATTTTTAAAATTAAATTTCATGTTATGGAATAGACAAAACCGACAGAGAAACATTTATAGTCCATTGAGGTGCTGATTTGGCGTCACTACTATTGGTTTCAGTCAAATTCAGGTTCTGCATAGAAATAGCATATGGCAAATTTTCTAATAATTCCAGCGCTCGCAAAGCGTTTTGCCACGAGCCACGGATCGTAACCGAGGCCAATACAGTCGCATGCGACGAAGCCGAATCAGTACCGGATGAAAGTGACGATAACGATATTGTCGCGCCACTCTTGGCGGCAATACCTTCAACGGAGTCAATAAATGGCACGGCGTTGCCCTCCGACACCATTGAATCCGATAATTGAGATCGTTCGGTCGCAGTGGTCGCAAAAATTTCGGCTGTCTTCTTTTCTTCAATAGAAGTTGCCGCCATAGAGGCTACTTTGGCTTCGGCAACAGCGGCCGCTTCCGCTTTGGAAAGCGCCTGATGATACAAAAAATTATATGAAATTGCCGCGACACAAACCGTTAGAATCGATACGAACAACAATATATAGTGTTGAGATTTTAGTTTTTTCATTGGTTTTTGGTAGTAGACGCTATCGGCAACAACGAGGCCGACATTTCAAGAGAAAAATGCAGATTAGAACTGGGGGCCAAATCGGAAATCGGCACATTCACACTGGAAAAATGGTTATCGGATTGCAAAACTTGCCGCCAAGCGACCAAATGATCTCTGTTATCAGCCGTACCATTCAAAACAACATGAGCGGTATTTGATCCAGTATAAGAAATGGCTATTGAGTTTATTGCAATTCCACTGGAACGCAAATCCGCTATGCGCAGAATTATCTGCGACAATGCCGGAGTCATAAAAGATGAAAATAGCTCGGATAATGATTGTGCCGAGGCCAATTGATCTCGAATATCCGCATTATTGGCGTTATTTGTTTTAGCTGAATTTGCGGTAACAAACTGGGTTTCTTCATCACTGCGAATAGTCGCTTGTAAATATGACGGCACGATAAATACGGTGGCGACGGCAATTGATACGGATACAAAAAATATAAAAGTAACCAAAAAACGAACACGGTACTCCCTCTTGAGAGTTTTGGTACTTTGTTCAGGTAATAAGGCGTGGTACATATTATTATCGATGGCTGGGCAGTGCCAAACCGGCGGCAACCGCATACTCTAGAGAATCTGTTTTTGTAATTGTCGGAACGTATCGGTTCAAGTCAAAAGCGTTGATCCATACATTGGCGACAGACAGTAGAGTCTCCCGACCTTTATCTGATTCTAACGCTTTTGTTATTTCATTTACCTTACTGCCACAGAAAATAATTTCTTTGATTTCGTCACCTGATTCACCATGCTCATTCCAATAAGACGAAACTCTGGATAGCTCTTTTTTAACTTCATCGACAGTGTTTGTCATGTTATCCGAGTTTGCATTTGAGAGAGTCATTGTCGAC
>JAGWNR010000108.1 GCA_028871265.1 Patescibacteria group bacterium | reverse complement strand
AAAGAATGTGTTCAAGGGTGCATACCGCTCATACATCAGGATGCCGGGTGTGCTTTTTGATAACGAAATGTCGCCCCTTCGTGAGGAAAAGATCTTAATCCAGATCGATACGATGCCTCACGTATTCGATTACACAAAGGATGCAAAGATTTTGAACAAGTTTGATGTCTTCACCCAGATATTTACCACGCCTATAGACATTCTACTCTCACAAAAGATCTTCGCCGCGCTCAACCGCTCCCGGGCCAAGGGACGCGACTTCTTTGACATTGTTTTCCTCATGCCAAAGACCAAGCCGAATTACC
The DNA here is from genome assembly GCA_028871265.1 of Patescibacteria group bacterium. Lineage (GTDB taxonomy): Bacteria > Patescibacteriota > Minisyncoccia > Phycocordibacterales > PALSA-1337 > JAGWNR01. The sequence goes on along the minus strand of JAGWNR010000108.1, from coordinate 1,836 downwards.
AGTATCTTGAGGAAAAGCTTGGGATCAAGAATGGTAAGGAGCTCAAGGAAAGTCTGCTTGAAAAGACTGCGGACCTAAACTTTGAGGAACTGGCCAAGGATATTGAACCATTCCTGATCAATTCAGACGAGGGTAAGAAGGTGAAGATGTTTAGGGAATATATTCAATCGGTAGAAATTTAAAACTATGGCAAACAAAAATCTTACAAATGCTGGTCCAACAGAAGATTGATTCAGAAAAGTCTTTCGAACTTGAAAAAAGCCTTGCCCAGAAAGGACAAAAGGGTGCTTCTGCACCCCTTCATCCTGCTTTGCTCCGCGGCCAGGATTCGAACCTGGGACCAATCGCTTAACAGGCGACCGCTCTACCAGCTGAGCTACCGCGGAATGTATTTTATTTTCAATGGACACAGCACATAATAGCAAATGACACGCCAAAAGTGAAGTGTTGAAAAATCAGTTGCTAACCACGGTGGTTTTTGTTTATAATGCAAATATGAACATACAAATCAAAGCATCCGGTTTTAGTTTAACGCCGGCAATCCAAGAGTATGTAGAAAAAAGGCTGGAGGCAGCTGGAAAATTTTTAGCTGATGATTCTGCGGCAATCTGTAATGTTGAGGTCGGCAAAACTACCAGCCATCACAGACACGGCGATGTTTTTCGTGCCGAAGTTCACTTGGTCGGTACCAGGCTAGACCTATACGCCGAAAATGAGGCTGCGGATTTATATGTTGCCATAGATAAAGTTCGAGACGAGGTCATGCAGCATCTGTCATCCGACAAAGGCAAGCGTTTGTCCCGGGCTCGTCGTGGTGCCGCTCGCGTTAAAAATTTGATCAAGGGTTTGTGGAACGGAGGTTTTAAAGAAGAAAATTAATAAAATAATATGCACGGTACTTTTTTACATCAAAAAGTTAATAGTTATTTGGGCATTGCTCTTTTGGGACTTATGTGTTTTTGGGTGGTGTTGTACTATTTTACTCATGTGACACAAAGTGTGGCCAGCGGTTTTGCTTCTAATGAAAATAACGCTATTTCTTCACTTTCGAAATAGTATTATTTATATTTTTTATAAAATCAGTATAGGATATTTCTTTTTTTCCTTCTGGAATTACTCTCTCTATCATTAAACGCCCGTTTTTCCATGTGGCAGAAGTAATTTTTACTCGAACTTTTAAACCATTTTTTTCAACAAAAAAATATGTTCCTGGGGAAGCGTGATAGGCTTGAATTTTTCGGAATACATCGTAGGCATGCTCTGATGAAACTTCCGAATCTAGATCGGCGAAATCAATGAGACCGTCTTCTTTTGAAAATTTTTTTGTATAGGTTGCGACAGTGTGATCCTGTTCTTTCTCAACTATCGTACCATTAATCCATTCGGGTAATACTGCGGCCAGCAGTTCACCGCCGATTATGCCCAGTCTTTTTTCGACAATTTCATAAATCGGCCATTCATCGAAATGCATCGGTTTGACTGCAATAATCGGGCCATGGTCCATTTCTCGATCAAGCCGCATTATTGAAACTCCGGTATCTTTGGCATCCTCTAATATGGCTGTTTGGATTGGAGTAGCCCCACGATATTTTGGCAGTAGTGAAGGGTGAATGTTTAGAGTTTTTCGATTTACTGCATTCAAAACTTTTTCAGGTATAATTTTACTATACGAAGCAACGACAGAGACAACGCAAGAATAGGTGTTGAAAATTTTTAGAAAATCATCGTCTAATTTTATCGGATCAAGCACCGCAATAGAATGCTCGATTGCCCACGATTTCACAATGTTAGGAGAAGGTTTTAAACCACGTCCTCTGGGTTTGTCTGGTGATGTGA
>JAGWNR010000107.1 GCA_028871265.1 Patescibacteria group bacterium | reverse complement strand
AGAAGATGGAAAAGGATCGATTTTTGCTCGACCGGTTGTAGTCTTTAAAAAGTTTAACAAAAAAATATTTTGGGGAATTCCTTTGACACTTCAATCAAAAAATGGAAAATTTTACTCAAAAATTGAGCTACTTGATGGTGTTTTACGCATGGCAATACTCTCACAAATGAGATTGTTGGATTCACGCCGTCTTTATTACAAGATTGGCATTATAGACGAAAATAATTATAAAAATCTCATAGAAGACATAACAAAACTATGTAGAGGACCGTAAATTTCGAGAGCGGCACTTTTGATGCCGCTCTGGGGCCGAAGCCGTTTATGCTCATATAATAACAAAACCAAATGGCGTAAGTCAAGTAAAAGATGTGAATAAGTCGATTTAAAATTTCAAATCCAAATGCCAAATCAAGCCCAAAATTCAAAAACAGAACTATTTTTAAATAAAAACCAGGATAAAAAAGCTGGTGCCGGTTTTTTGATGTTGGAAGCGGTCATTGCATTGGCTCTATTTTCTATTTGCATGCTGTCTTTGATTTCGATTTCCTTTGGCTCGCGACGGATTTGGCAATCTACCCAAGAAAAAAGGGCTGTGCTAGGCTCACTTGCACCGATTGCAAATAATCAATCGGCATTTGATGCTTTTGCCATTCATACTGCATATGGCAATGACGCAAACATTGCCACCATCGCTTCTTCAAGTATTTTTACTTCCACTACTACCTGGACCAGTTTTTCCAAGCTCGAAGTCGACACATTTTCAGCCTATGGCAAGGATACTTGTCCACCAATCCTAGATTTTTTAAGGTCTGCTACGACTACTGTTAGTGCCGCCTTGCCGATACCTGCGAATGAATCGATCACCGGTCTTGTGGTCAAGGATAATTATGCCTATCTTTCAACGGATTCTAATATTTCGAGTGAACCCGATTTTTTTATTTTTGATCTTTCAAATATGACACAACCGCGCATGATAGGTTCGCTGGATACCGGTCCCGGACTCTCTGGCTTGGTCATTGCCGGTCCGTATGCATATGTTGCCAATAAAAGTTCGGCGAACCAACTTCAAATTATTGATATTCATAATCGAAATCACCCAATTCCTGTGTCAGAAGCCAAAGTGCCGCTGGACAATGCTTCCTCAACTAGACCTTACGCTTCAGCCGTTGCTTACGATCGAGGATTTATTTATTTAGGTACAGAAAAAGGGGATAGCCCTGAATTGACCATTTGGAATGTGGCTGACCCGGCACATCCGATACTTGCTGGTAGATTTGAAATTGGCTCGATCGTAAAGTCTATTGCAGTCGATCATGACCGCGCTTTCGTCGCTTCGGCCGGAATGAATCAAATTATGTCCTTTGACATTCATGATCAGACTAGGCCAATTTTGCTGTGGACATCCGCTCCGCCGGGTTGGGCAACTCAATCCGGCCAAATCATTGATATTTTTGAAAATAATATTTCTCTGGGACGTTCCACCGGAGGCTTTAATGTTGTGACCAATCCGGAATTTGTCGGTTATTCTAGGTTAAACGGCTCGCAAATTTCTTCTTTTGACGAGCCGGGAGGTATTTATGGAATAATTGCGCGTCCGCCTCATCTACTGGTTCTCACTCATAGGTCTAGCGATGAATTGCGTGTTGAGAATACGCTAGGTACAACCAGTCGAACCTATGACATCCCAGGCGTGCCGGCTCTCATGGCGTGTGACTGGGGCAATATTTATGTAGCCAGTAATAATAATCCGTCTATAACGGCAATATATGATTTCCATGAATAAAAAAACCGGTTTTACCTTGATTGAAACTATTGTCTACATCGCCATATTTAGTTTCATCATGACTGTTATTGTTTCGCTGTCATATAAATCTGCTATGGAAAATAAAGCTATTTTCAACGCTGTGATCACCGCCTATGAAAAAAATTAAAGTAAAAATCCAACGTTATAAAAAATCCGCGGGTTTTGTAGCTATTTTTGTCGTTATGTCGGCGATTCTCATGACCACGCTGGTTTCGATCGGCACATTTTCGGCTGTTTTGAATTACCAAGACTCGGTTTGGCGACGTCAATACCGGCTCCAGGCTTCTTTAAATGCGCAGTCATGTGTCCAATTATCGCTTTTGGCCTTTGCTCATGATTATTTCTATA
>JAGWNR010000106.1 GCA_028871265.1 Patescibacteria group bacterium | reverse complement strand
AGTAATCTCCGACAAAAGACCTCTAGGTCCGAATGATGTAACCAATGTGCCTTCTAGCGATCGACCGGAAGTTCCTTGGTAGTTTGTAACCGGATAACCATTTATCTTTACATCAAAAAATACATGCTCGATTACTTCGCTGTCACCGTTCGCAAATATTTGATTGTTTTTATCTTTTTCATCTTCAATCATCTTGGAAATCATGGAATGATTGATTTCGACATTTGTTTCAAATAATTGCTTTACACAAACCAGTCTGGAAATCACCCACGGACTAGAGAGGATAATGGTAATACTATCCGGCCGCGACTTTTGAAACAATTCTCTGGACTGGGCAATCGCAGAACTGACGCTCTGCATTGTTTTAGCCAAAGCACTTAACATATTACGAGTCAAATACAAACCGTCGGTATGAGCTTTCCTGATTATTTCCGTATTAGTACTAAAAACCACTTGCATAGGTGTCTCAATATCGCCGACAAGCACAGTCGCTCGAACATAATCAGATTCAATATCAACGACCAGTTGCATGTTTGATATCGTTTTTTTGTAAAGAAAATTCATGAAATTATTATAACATGACCGATATACACATGTTATTCACTTCTTCCGTATTTTGCTGTAGAGCCCACATGCGATTTGGCATGTTACAATCTATTCATGGCCGAGACAACTAAATCTCCTTATTACAAAACTTCCGATCTGCGCATTCCGCCGCAATCGCTCGAGGCAGAACGCGCGCTCCTAGGTTCGATCATGATGCGCCCCGAGGTCATGCACGAAATCATCGACCTCATCTCTGACCGATCGTTCTATGCCGACAAACACAGACATATCTGGCTCTCGATGATGGAGCTCCACAACAAGGCCACACCGATTGACCTGCTTTCACTGTCTTCAAAATTAAAAGAAAAAGATTTTTTGGATACTATCGGCGGTATGACCTATTTGACCGAATTGGTTCAGAGTGTGCCGTCATCGGCAAACGCCAAATATTACGCTGAAATCGTCCAAAAGAAACAGCTCATGCGCGACCTCATCACTGCCGCCGAATATGTCGGCAATTTAGGCTTTGAGGAAGGCGACGATTTGGAATTGATTTTGGATCGGGCCGAAAAGCGCATTTTTGACGTCACCAATTTCGCCGGCAATCAGCACAAATTTTTGGCACTGAAAGACACCTTGACCGAGGCCTGGGAGCGCCTGGAGCACCTGCACGAAACGCGCGATGAATTGCGCGGTGTGCCGACCGGTTACAAAGAACTGGATAACAAACTGGCCGGTTTTCAAAAGAGTGACCTTATCATTTTGGCGGCGCGTCCTTCGATGGGTAAAACATCGCTGGCATTGGATATTGCCCGCAAAGCTGCGACTGAACATAATGTACCCGTCGGTATCTTTTCCCTGGAAATGAGCTCGCAGCAGCTGGTAGACCGCATGCTGGCGGCTGAATCGCAGGTCGACGCCTGGAAATTGCGCACAGGTCACGGTTTGTCGATCGACCATGATTTCAAGGCGATACGCGACGCCATGGATCGCCTGTCAAAAGCGCCGATTTATATTGACGACCAACCCGGCAACAACATTTTGAAAATGCGCGCCGTGGCCAGACGGTTGAAGAGTGAAAAAAGCTTGGGACTCATAATCATCGACTATCTCCAGCTCATGGTGCCGACTAGTTCGCGTCATAATGACAATTTGGTGCAGCAGGTCACAGAGATTTCGCGCTCACTAAAGCAATTGGCGCGCGAATTACAAGTGCCAGTTTTGGCACTTTCGCAGTTGTCTCGTGACGTTGAAAAGCGCGATGGCGGTGGTCGGCCAAAATTGTCCGATTTGCGCGATTCCGGTTCGATCGAGCAGGACGCCGACGTGGTCATGTTCATTCATCGCGAGGATAAATATAACAAGGACTCGGCCAAACCAAACATCGCCAATATTATCATCGAAAAGCATCGCAATGGCCCGACTGGCACTGTCGAACTATTCTTTGATGAGAAGAAAACCACTTTCCTCTCCGTCGACAAACATGATTTCGGCGAGTTTGAGAAACAGAATAACAATAGTCAGCCATTTTAGTGTTTGTGCATGCGGACTGCACGCGGAAGACAATCTCTATCGTTCCAGCAAAAGCGGAATCCATAAAAATTCATATTTCAGGCCGTTTTTTAATTGTCTAAAAAAGAAAAT
>JAGWNR010000105.1 GCA_028871265.1 Patescibacteria group bacterium | reverse complement strand
TACCTTGGACAATGGGTATTTACTGGATCGTATATCTTTCCACCCATCGTCATTCTTGCCGCTATTCCATTGGAGGAGTTATTTTTTGTTGGTATCGTTGGCCCCTTGACCGCAATAGGGTTTTATAATTTTTTAGCAAAAACAGCTGATTAAACATTTTTATGACGTGGATACTAATAGCTTTCATTTCTCCAATACTGCATGCCTTTGCAAATATTTTAGACAACTATTTAACGAATAAGCTTTTTAAGAGTGTCTGGACAATGGCGTTTTTCAGTGCATTTTTTGCCGTGGTTTTTTTACCACTAACTTTCTTTATACAAATTCCTGGAATACCACCGGTTCATTTGTTGCCATTCTTTTTTATCATTGGATTGATCGAAGTTTTTTACCTGTTTCCATATTATAAAGCGCTTCAAGACGACGATACATCAGTAGTGTCATCGTTGTTTTCTATAGGGAAAATTTTCGTGCCAGTTTTTGCCTTTTTGCTGGTTGGAGAAATTCTCCGGCCTGCTCAGTACCTAGGATTTATCGTGATCATTTTTGCAAGTGCCGCACTAACTCTAAATAATCACGGGAAGTTTAGATTCAACAAGTCGCTTGTTTACATGCTGGCCTGCTCATTCATGCTTTCATTAGAAGCTGTTATTTATAAATATCTTTTTGAGAGTGTCAGTTGGAGTACTGGTTTTGTGTGGACGACCATAATAACATTCTTGATAGCCGCAACCTTTCTGTTAATACCGAAATTAAGTAAGGATATTCGTAATCAGGTTAGAAATTTCAAGGACAGTGCTCGAATTTTCACTTTTGAAGAGTTGCTAACTTTTAGCGGCGCAGTTACATCCACTTACGTGATCTCACTTGTCCCAGTTACGCTTGAAAAAAGCATAGATTCGTTCCAGCCGTTTTTTGTCTTACTTTATGCAATTGTACTTCAGAGGCTTTACCCTAGACTTTTTAAAGAACGTATTGATGGGAGAAGCGTATCAAAAAAATGATTCTGTTTATTGTAATGTTTATCGGAGTTGCGCTAGTAATTATGTAGGGTCAATGATTTTAAACTTTCGCATTTCCTCTTGCGCTGTTTCCATATCCTCAAGGACTTTCTGGTAGATAGCTTTCGTCTTTTCCGGATCATCCTCGGCCGCTATTAAGTCATCGTCATCAATAAATCCGGCAAGTGCAATGTAGGCACCGGCCAAAAGTTTGATCCGATCCTTAATGGCGGCTTTTAGTTTCGCTTTCGGCTCGGGAAGCGAAGATATCGGGTTAGCGATCCAGCCGTGATACTTCGGCCGCACGTCTTTTGAGGCTTTTATCACTGCTTGGATGTCATCGTGGTCGAAGTCGAGCATATAACACGAACATACGCTTGCCCTCGGAACAAGTCCAGCGGTGTTCTATCTTTTTTAATAAATCTCTCAAACTCGGTCAAACCGGTGAGTTATGGTGATACTCGGTACAAACGTTGGCCCGGGCAACAAAGCTCGCCTAAGGGGCAAACAAATGGCAAAAAGGGGCTTTTCCGGCTCCTTTTTGGTTCATATTTCAAAGAACCTTGCACTTCAGGTCAGTGCGTCCAATATGTCGGAAGCGTCGTTCAGAAAGTTGATCAGCGGAGGCAAATAAAGGACTACGATCAACACAATGAGACCGCCGGTTATTTTCTTGTCGATCTTGCATCCCGGCTTTGGCTCAAGCGGCACGATAATGATCTCGATCCTTTTTCGTATTGTCACCCTGAGAGGTTTCTGGCAGTGAGGACATCTTGTTGTGAACGTCGCTTCGGAATTGAACTTGCCATCACGAAAAATAACCTTCGTGCAATGGGGGCAATTTCCAACGTTGTACTCCTCTTTATCCATACTATTTAGTTTGTGTAAGAGGTTCTCTGGGTGTCGCTCACGAAAATGTTCGGCTTCAGAAATCCTCGATCCTCATCATAGAGGGATTAATGAATAAAATTTGCGGTTCGGGTTCGACTACTCCCGAACGGGCAAGTTCAGATTTAGGTGTCATCGAGCGGCGACCGTATTCTCGGACCGGGTATCGACATCTTTTCAATGAGCAGGGCTTTCATTTCGTTTAAGTTATCCCCAGTTTTTTTATAAAATCCGCCATTCTTTTTAATTAATTCTTTTTCTTTATTCTTGTTAGTAGTTCCGGCTGACTGATCTGACCGGTCTGTATGACCGA
>JAGWNR010000104.1 GCA_028871265.1 Patescibacteria group bacterium | reverse complement strand
TACTGCTTCCCCCCATCTTCTTGGTTGTGTCCCAAGAGTAAGTACCATTATTTTGAATACCAGAACTAATAATGTAACTGTTCTGACATCCCACTATACCAGGCGCACAATTCTTTGATTCATCTATTAATCTTATAGTTAAAGTGGACGAGCCAAAGTCAGCCGGGTTCCATGCGATCCTATAAGTACCACCGATTGTTGCACTGTAATTACCATCCGGTAAAAGAAATCTGCCCAGAGGAATCGAAATTTTTGAACCAACAACCTTGAACAGAACCTGATTACTCACACTTCCCCATGGATTTGCGTAAATAACATAATTTCCAGGCGTGACGGTTAGATATGAAGGACAGGCCAAGCCGGAATATGAAGTATCTACGGTGCAATATTTGTTGGCCAGAGTAAACTTGATATTTTGGCCCGATCCTTCACTTCCTCCGGCATCATTTTTTACAATCATACCTTTAGCGCCCGTTAAAACATTTTGAATCCAGAGATTAGTATCCCCTTCAAAACCCTTGAGATTATTGCCAGTAACCACAATTGTATCGCCTACCATAGCCGAGGTCGGAGAAATTGAAGTGATAACTGGAGCCGGTTGATCGGTTGTTGAACTAGCAACTTCACTTTCACTAATATCGCAATGCCAACCATCCAAGGAATTTACAACCCGCCCATTAGTACAGTTTTTCAGTACGGCTGAATAACTCTGGTTGTTATTAGCAGTCGTAACTGGATTTGCAGAAGTATTCGCTCCAAAATCAACATTCATCGTCGTGCTAGCCACCGGCAGCGAATTTAAATCTACAGAAACATCCGGCGTGGTTGTGGCCATATGCACCAAACCCAGAAACGCCGCGATGGAGAACATGAGACTGGCCAAACTGAAACCTCTAGTAAAATTTATTTTTGTGTTTTTCATGATTTTGTTATTGAAAAATTTGTCGTTTTCCAATTTCTTAACACTTTTATTATCGATCAAAGACTGCATCTGAACGATGGCACTGTCGTTTAACTTCAACAATCTTTCGCCTTGCGCTAATCCGGCTCGAATATATTCAGCATTCAAATTTTCCAGATTCGCCAGACAGACCAACTGTGTCACATCGGCATAATCACGAATGTTTCCTTCGAGCTTTGGATTCTGATCTCGCCATTCTTTCGCCGTCATACCAAAAAGAGCTTTATTCAAAACATCGGCCTCGTTCGCATATACGATTGTCGAATCCTTGATAGATAATTTTTGCGGCACAATAATACTCTCTTTGATCGCATCAGTATGAATTTTATAATTGATCTTGGTAAGCATTCTTTTTACATCCCAACCAAGAGCAAGGCGTTCGTTTTCTTCAATTTTCAACCTTTGAAATTCTTTTATAAGATATAGTTTGAATTCTGGTGATAACCATGTCGCGAATTCAAAAGCAATATCTTTGTGTGCAAAAGTGCCACCATATCTTCCCGCTGATGATCTAATACCTATAGCATTGGTTTTTTTGATCCATGACGAGGAAGATAAAATATAACCATTAGAACCAGCTTCATTTTTAATGTTACTGAATTCAGTAACATTAAAGTTTGGATTGAACATCTGCTCCCAAGAACCCATAAACTGTACGGTATATTTACTTGACAACCAGTGAGCAATAACAATTCCTGTGGATTCAGGATCTTTGAACTTTGCCATATCAGTCAAACTGATATAATCATCACCTTCTTTGGAAAGTTTTACACTCACATCTATATTGTTGATTTTTATAGATTTTTTCATAATTGTAGATAAAATCTATTCCTCCTCGCCGGACTGAGTTCGCTCCAATAATTCGACGTTTAATGCCAAACCGCGCAGAGTTTTCAAGAGCACGTTGAACGACGCCGGAATGTTTGGCTGCTTCAAACCTTCACCTTTGACAATCGAATCGAAAGCGGCGGAACGACCTTGGATGTCGTCGGATTTGATGGTCAAAATTTCACGCAGTGTGTACGCCGCACCATAACCCAAAAGCGCCCAAACTTCCATTTCACCAAAACGCTGACCGCCGCCTTGAGCTTTACCGCCCAGAGGTTGCTGAGTAATGAGCGAATACGGACCGATGGAACGCATATGAATTTTGTCTTCGACCATGTGGTGAAGTTTCAAAATGTACATATAACCGACAGCGATCGGCTGATCAAAATATTCACCAGTCCTGCCGTCACGCAAACGCATTTT
>JAGWNR010000008.1 GCA_028871265.1 Patescibacteria group bacterium | reverse complement strand
TCCATACAAAAGAGTACGCCTATTTCGTAGGCAGGCTCAAAAAGGCGAGAATCCAATCCGGTCTGACGCAGACGGAGGTGGCCAGGAAGCTCAAAAGGCCTCAATCCCACGTCTCCAACGTCGAATCCGGCCAGCAGAGGGTTGACGTTGTGGAACTTCAACGATTTGCTAGACTGTATAGGAAAGATATCGGGTATTTTATAAGGTAACTATTATCATCATGAAAAAATCAATATATCTTGGCTTGATAAGCGTGTGCTTTTTGTCGCTTGCTGTCATGGCGAACGCGCAGACAACGCCGACGATTACGCTTTTTGGTACCAAAAGCCCGAATCCTACGAACGGTTCGGTCAATATGTCTTGGCAAGCGTCGTCAGCTACTGATGCGAATCTCACCATGACTTGTACTCCTGGTACAGTCAGCTTTACGACCGACAAAGGCAATGCTCCGTCATGCGACAAGGGAGGTGTCTGGACGTGGTCGGGATCGACAGGAGACTCGATAACCGTAACACCTTCCGGTAATACGAGCCCTGTCACGGTGCCGTTCACTCTCACTCTAACCCAGAACGGGATGTCTACCGGACAGAGTCAGACGGTCTATGTAACATTTCCGGCTTCTATCAGTCAGTCCCCGATCATAACGCTTTTTGGCACAAAGAGTCCGAACCCAACGACGGGATCGGTGAATATGTCATGGCAAGCTTCTGCCTCGACGGATGCGAACCTTACGATGATCTGTACTCCCGGATCTATAAACTTCACGACTGATAAAGGAAATTACCCTAGTTGCAGTAAAGGCGGCGTCTGGACGTGGTCGAGCACAAGCGGCGACTCCATCACTGTGACCCCTTCAGGTAACTCCAGCTCTGTCACTGTTCCATTTACTCTCACTCTCACCAAAAATGGCATGTCAACGGGCCAAAGCCAAACGGTGTATGTGACATTCCCGCCTACTACGACGCAAAATCCGACGATAACTTTGTTTGGCGCTAAAAGCCCGAATCCGACAAACAATTCCGTCAACATGTCTTGGCAGGCGTTATCTGCCACAGATGCCAATTTAACTATGGTCTGTAATCCAGGATCAATCAGTTTTACCACAGACAAAGGAAATTATCCCAGTTGCGACAAGGGTGGCGTATGGACATGGTCTGCTACTGGCGGTGATTCTATAACATTGTACCCGTCCGGGAATTCAAGTTACGTTACGATTCCATTCACGCTCACTCTTACCAAGAATGGTATGTCCACCGGCCAGAGTCAGACTATATCAGTGACTTTTCCTCCTACTGTAACGCCGAATCAGTCGATAACGTTGTTTGGCGCTAAGGATCCTAATCCGACCAATGGTTCAGTTAATATGTCCTGGCAAGCTTCAGGCGCGACTGATGCGATGCTTGATATGGATTGTACGGTCGGGTCAATCAGTTTTACTACCGATAAAGGTAACTATCCAAGCTGCGCTAAAGGAGGAGTATGGTCGTGGTCAGGACAGACTGGTGATTCGATAACATTATATCCGTCAGGAAATTCAAGCTCGGTTACGGTTCCTTTCACCCTCACTTTGTCCAAAAATGGCGTGCCAACCGGTCAGAGCAAGACTATATCAGTGACATTTCCACCTACGACAACGCAAAATCCCACTATAACCCTATTTGGCGCAAAGAGTCCTAATCCAACGGATCATTCAGTGAATATGTCATGGCAGGCTTCCGGATCTACCGATGCTCAACTCGATGTCGTATGCACTCCGGGTTCAATCAGCTTCACGACAGACAAAGGCAATGCGCCATCGTGCGATAAGGGAGGCATATGGCTGTGGTCGAATCAAAGCTCCGGCGGCATAACCGTGTATCCGTCGGGAAATACCCAGGCTCAGACAGTGAATTTTATCCTTACATTGACCAAGAATGGTGCTTCAACCGGCCAGACACAGACGATAAGCGTGACATTCCCAGCATCATACCAGTCAACTCATCCCACGATAACGCTGTTTGGTGCCAAAGATCCGAATCCAACCAACCATTCGGTGAATATGTCATGGCAAGCGTCGTCCGCGACTGGTGCAACCCTTGATATGGAATGTACCCCAGGTTCCATTAGCTTTACGACAAACAAAGGAAACTATCCGAGCTGTAACAAAGGTGGAGTATGGTCATGGTCTAGCGTGACCGGTGATTCTATCACGCTTATTCCATCCGGTAACATGAAGTCAGTTACGATTCCGTTTACACTGACTCTTACTCAGAACGGAGCGGTCACGGATCAAAGCAAGACTATATACGTAACGTTTCCGCCAACTTCCGTAACCAATCCTACCCCAGCTTCTCCTACTACTTCTGCCAGTCCCGTGGTCAGCCCTGCCCCACAAAAGACGAGCAACCCTTCGCCAGTGAACAATCCTACTGTTGTCCCTCAGGCTACACAGACACCGTATAGCCAGTCCGACAACACGAATGTTGCACCAGTGAATGTGAATGTTAACCCTGATAACGGCACAACCGGTGCGAACGGCTTCTTCCAAGCCATAAGTAATTTCTTCAAGAATATATTCAGATTCTAGCAGGAGGATTTACAGCGACTGACCGGGATAATAGTCATCTCTTGAGAGAATATCAAACCACGGTGGTGGTATAATATTCTTATGTCCCCAAAAACAGAAGGAACGATCTCGATCATCGCCGCTTTGCTCGTGCTCTTCTCGGCCATGCTCAACCCGATGGTTTCCATCATCTTGGCCGTAGTCGCTTTAGTTGGTCTCGGCATATATGAGCTGACGAAGAAGCCGAACGCGGCTATGCCTGCTACCGAGACCAAGAACAAGCAAACGGAGAATAAAGAAAAAGAGAAGAAGGCTCTGCTTGATTTCATGGAAAGCGGTAATCAGCCGCTCACCAATGAGCACATCAGAATGATGCTGGGAATATCGGAAGCCACGGCTACGAGATACTTCGATGAGCTGGAGAAGGAAGGCAAGATAAAGCAGGTGGGTAAGGAAGGGGCACACGTATTCTACGAGAAAATATAAGGGTTTTAACGGCTCAACGCCGATGAGCCGTTGGAATCAAGCTAATTATGGACGAAGAACAAACACAAAACACAGATACTACACCTGCGGCTCCGGTGTCGGCTGCACCTGCCGCGCCCGTTGAACCAGCCCCGGAGCCGTCTACAGTCGCTCCAAGTGCTCCTACGCCTGCTCCGGAAACGCCCACAGAGCCTCCTGTAACGCCAGAGCCTGCACAAGAGCAGTCTACGCCTACACCGCCGAATCCAGTGCCGGAACCGAGCCCAGCAGCTCCTGATGAGCCGACGAAAGAGCCGGAGCCCGCGCCAGGATCCGAGACTCAATCAACTGATGATACTGTCGTCGAACCACAAACGCCTGAAACCACGGATACACCATCAAGTGAAACGATTCAATCAGAAACTCCGACCGAATCTTCCCAACAAGCATCTGAATCTCCTTTGTCTGCGCCGGCGGCGCCGACTCCGCCAGCGCCACAGCCGTAATTGCCGGCGCAAACTCCACAAACTCCGACATCTGAAACGCCAACACCAGCACAGACAACTCAATCACCGCCACAAACATCGGCTATGCCGACACCTGCACCGAGTATGTCAGCGCCACAAACTCCTGCTCAACCAACCTCTCAAACCCAGCAAACTCCTGCAACCAATCCAGATACACAGCATCTGAACGAAATCAGAACCAAAGAGCATAAAAAAGTCCAAGAACACAGACAAAAGAAGCTCGAAAAAGTCATCGAATATGCCCAGCAACACCAAACTGTCACCAACGACGAAGTCCAGAAGCTCACGCACGTCTCTGACGCCACAGCGACTAGATATCTCGTCGATCTTGTAAAACAAGGTCGTCTAATCCGCGAAGGATCTCCAAGACATGCCAAGTATTGTTTTGTGCGCTGAAAAACTCTGTGGATCACTCAAAAACGGTTGTGGCTCAAATCTAAGAATTGACCCACCACAACTTTCGCCGAGAAGCGGCCAACTTCCGCTTCCACCATCGATTTCCATTCGCGGAGGCGGAATGCCGGTGTCGCTCTGCGACACGGACTGACGCCGAACGCGCCGCATTCATCCGCTGAAGCGAAAGTGGGCCGCTTCGAATCACTTAATCCTGCGATTCCTGCGACGACTGAGATCTGCTATGATTATCCCTGACCGCAACCGCCCCCACCCCGACCGGCGGGCGCGAAAACAAGGAGGGAGGGCGGACGGCGACCTTCCCCCACACCCCCGGTCGCCGTCCGCCCTTTCCGAGCGCCGAGCGAATACGAGGCGCAACCATTCAAGGACTGACTGATTCTGGATTTTCGGCGAAAAAGGTTCGAACTTTGTTCAACACTCTCCGCAGAGTCGAGCGCTCGAGACAAGTTATAAATACAAATTATTGCTATAATATTAATATGAGTAATGACATTTTTAAAAGAAGAAAGTTTCCAAAAGAATCCCTTGTGGCGCAATGAACCAAAAGGTTCTAACTCGAGACACCCTGCAACGACTGGCGAGGACTGCTCTTTGATTATCCAGTTCAAGCTTTTTCTGCTTGTATAGTGGTTCTCAAATGAGTTGTTAGATATTACAAACTTTATAAGAAACTGTTATTTTGCATAACTTTATAAAGTGTCGAATGTTTGAGATGTTTCCATATAAAATACAAAAAACCCGCCTACGATTTCGACGTAGTGCGGGGTTGGTAGATCTTTGGAAGGGAGGAATAGGTTCTTGTTCTGACCTTGCCGCCAAGGCGGGAGGTTCAATTATCCTATTGAGAGCCGTAGCTCACCTTGCCTTCACAAATCCTACTTTTTTGAGGCGCCCTGTTTCTGCTGCTCTTTTTGCCGTCGGCGTTCCTCGCGCTCGGTTTCGTAATCAGAAACTTCTTTTTCGCTGATCGGTTTGAACAGTGCTTCAAGATTTGGTTGAAGGAGTTCCTGGAGCAGAGCAAGGAGCTTGTTTGGCTCAATATTCATGCATTTGGCCCTGGCGATCAATTCGCGCCGGGCGCTATTCGGGTTGGCGAACCAATTGTGTTCCAGAACCATTTCCTCGGTAATGAGGTGGAGGGCAATTTGACCTTTTTCCTCATTAGTCAATACTGGCAATATGTTTTGCATAACTTTCAATGTGCTAACCCGCGATTTATTTTGCCTCGCGGACGGGCATTGTCGGATGTTTTCAGAGCCCGACATTTGGCTCTCAGAATCTAACATATTCTCTACCACACAGTATATCGCACTACGCAATAAAAAGCAAGTCCTGTCCACTATCTTGGCATGGCTAAACCAAGCCGCGAAAATAGAGCAAAATTGTCGTGTCGGGGGGTGGGGTGGGGGGCTACCTTTTTGGGTGGTTTTTGAAATATAACCAATTGGTTATATTGGTAAAAAGCGGAAAAAAGTAGTGCCAGACGTCGTGGTTTTGTGCCGACTTGTGGCTTGATCCAACCGAATGAGCCGCAGACATTTTAATGGTAGAATAGAGTTATGGACGATGAGAACACTCAAAATGCTCCTGCGACTGAACCAGCAGCACCGGCTGCACCTGTGACTCCAGTGCCTGAACCGACGCCGGAGCCGCCTGCTCCAACAGCAGAACCAGCCACGCCAACGTCTACACCGCCGCCAGAACCTGAACAGACGACGCTCGCGACTCCTGAAACGTCTACAGAATCGCCTGCAGACGCAGTTCAACCAGAAGAGCCGATTTCTACTCCAACTTTAGAGCCTGTGACACCGTCGACTTCCGAACCAGTTCAGCCCGTCCAATCAGAATCTGCTCCGTCTGTGCAAACAGAACAGATTGCGCCTGTAACACCAACTGCACCGGTGCTGCAGACTCCGCCAGCTGCGCAACCACAACCGATGCAAGTGCAAGCAACTGATCCGACAAAAGCTTACGCCGATAAAATTATTGCGGCGGCAGGGCAGGTGGTTACGCCAGAGGTCGAGAGTCTCTTTCAATCATGGCTCCGAACATATCAGGAAAAGCTAGGCAACCTCTCGAACATCGTCCGAGCTTCGCGAAAGAAAAAGCATATGGATCGCATCGTCGAATTGGCCGGGACAAAAGATTCGGTGACACTGACCGAACTGCGTCTGGATATGCGCATGTCAAAACAGCAGATCGAAAGATATCTGAAGCAGTTGGTGGCCGAAGGCAGACTGTGCCATACGGGCGCCGCCCACGAAGGAAGGTATAAAAGGGTGTAGGCTGTGCCTCTGTGCCACTTGCAATTTTAATAATTTGGTATATAACAAAAGCTGAAGTAGCACTAAATTTTAGCGGTTTTTACTTGTAATAAAAGTATTATTTTTTCGTTAAACTCAACTACCATGAAAAAGAATCTAGCAATTGGACTAATAGCGATTTTTGTCGCTGTAACAATGGTCGGCGCTCACAGTCAAACGGCGTCGGCGCAAATGTATTATCAGAATTCAAGCTATACGTCGCAATACGGTTACCCGTATTATTATGGGCAATATCAGTATAATTATTATCCGACTCAATGCTATTCCGGATCGTATTATTATCCTTGCAACAATTACAGTAATTATTACTACTATCCATATTATTATCCTTATTACAATTACAACTATTATCCGTACAATCAATACTATCAACAGCTGACACTCACTTGTTCGCCGAGCACGTATTCGACCAATGTGAATGGTTATGTCACATGGACGGCATATGTTTCCGGTGGGTCGAATTCGCAGTATAACTTTAACTGGTCGGGTGAGGGAATTTCGACTTACAATCCGTCGATTCAAAGTAATGTGTATTCATATAGTGGCGGCTCAAACTACGTTTCGGCTTACTATACGACACCGGGACAGAAAACGGCGACCGTGACAGTGACATCCGGCGGTCAAACGATCTCGCGCAATTGCGGCACGGTTACGGTGAATGGATATTATCCGTGGTATCGGTGGTATTAAATACAAGGTCTGACCTATGTATAGTACAAGGTCCGACCTTGTACTATGTTATACTATCTGCATGACTTCATACAAAAAAATTACGGCGCACGTCGTTGTCATCACTGTATTGGCGGTTATTGCCAACGTGATTGCATTGGTTATTTATCGGGCGATTTTGCCTGCGCCGGCTACTTTTTCGCCGTTTTGGTACAGCTCGGTCATTGAATTGACCGCCGCCGGAGTAGTGGCGGCCGGTATTGTCTATTATGCTATGGCCTTGATCTGGCGGGGCAAATTGCCATCACGAAATGTCAATCGAGATTATGCCTGGCTATCTATTATTCTTTTGGTTCTTTCGTTTGTGCCTGATTTACTGTTGCCGTTTTCAACGGATGCGGATAATGCGGGCGCCACCTGGCCGGTCGTGGCGGCGCTCATGATTATGCATGTTATTCCGGCAGTTATTGCGATTGTTGGGTTTGTATATCTGAATCGTGAACAGCAAGAATTAGCCAGTGAAATTTCATCCGGTTTGGGTAAATGATTATTTTTCTCCAGGATCTTCATTGCTATTAATAATCGCTTCCATACGAGGAATGTCAAATTTTTTGATATGTTTGATACCAATTTTTTCATATTCTTCGGCCATATTGCTGTCCGAAGTAGTGGAATATATTTTGATTTCCGGCGCGCGCCTCAGCAATTCTGTGACAAGCTTTAGACCGGCGTTGTCCTCGCCTTTATTCAAAGAAAATGAATTGTCTAAAAATAATATGTCCGGAGATGTTGCAGCAATAGCTTGGCGGGCGTCTTCTAGTGAATGACATTCTGCAGTCACTACTCGAGGATTATTTGGAGCAATATCACTAAACAAAGACAAAATATCGGCGCTGTCATCGATAAAGAGCACTTTTGGTTTGTGCCGCTCGAGTGATTCGGGTCGTGGGTTTTGATTGATTAGTTCCATTTTAGTACAAGGTCTGACCTATGTATTGTACAAGGTCTGACCTTGTATGCATAGGTCCGACCTATGTAAAAAAACGCATATTTCTGCTATGATATTTGTTATGGACGATAAATTCCTGAAACCGTACAATCCGACCGAATCAGAGGCGCGCGTAGCCAAACTCTGGGATGAGAGCGGTTTTTTTAATCCAGATAAATTGCCAGAACGTAATCAAAAAGGCGAGCCTTTTTCTATTGTTTTGCCGCCACCAAATGTGACCGGCACACTGCACAGTGGTCATGCCTTGGCCTTTACCATCGAGGATATTATGGTTCGTCATGCACGCATGAAAGGCATGAAAACACTATGGATTCCCGGTACCGATCACGCCGCTATCGCCACACAGTCAAAAGTGGAAAAAGAAATTCAAAAAAAGGAAGGCAAATCGCGGCACGATTTGGGTCGCGATGAGCTTTTGAAACGCGTTCGTGCATTTGCTCAGGAAAGCCATGACACTATTGTCAATCAAGTCAAAAAAATGGGTTGCTCGATCGACTGGTCACGCGAAGCCTTTACCCTGGATGAAAAGCGTAATCTAGCCGTGCGCACTGCTTTCAAAAAAATGTACGATGATGGTCTGATCTATCGAGATTTCCGCGTGGTCAATTGGGATCCAAAAGGCCAGACTACTATTTCCGACGACGAAATCGTCTACGAGACGCGCAAGGCCAAGCTGTACACCTTTAAATATGCAAAGGACATTCCGATTTCTATTTCAACTACACGCCCCGAGACAAAGCTTGGTGATACCGCCATTGCCGTTCATCCAGATGACCCTCGCTACAAATCTTTTATTGGCAAGGAATACGATGCTGTTTTTACTGGTGAGCCGATTCATTTGAAAGTGATTGCCGACACTTCAGTCGACAAGGAATTTGGTACTGGCGCTCTAGGTGTAACTCCCGCTCACAGTCAAATCGATTGGGAGATGGGTCAAAAGCATGGCTTACCGTTGAAGCAAGTGATCAATGAATATGCGAAAATGACTGTCGGTGATGATTCTATCAAAGGTAAGAAGACGATCGAAGCGCGCGAAGCAGTGGTCGAATGGCTAAAATTCGAAGGCCTCCTTGAAAAAGAAGAAGAAATCGAGCAAAACATCTCTACGGCCGAACGTACCGGTGGTATTGTCGAGCCGTTGCCAAAATTGCAGTGGTTCATCGGTGTCAACAAGCCGTTCAAGCGCGATGGTAAGGAAGTTACACTCAAAATTTTGATGAAAGAAGCTGTTGAGAGAGGAATCGGTGGCTCGCAACCGATTCAGATTATTCCTGATCGCTTTGCAAAGGTGTACGAACACTGGATTGAAAATCTGCGTGATTGGTGTATCTCGCGCCAAATTTGGTATGGTCACAGAATTCCGGTATGGTACAAAGACAGTCAAATTTATTGTGGTATTGAAGCGCCAGCAGGTGAAGGTTGGGTTCAAGATGAAGACACTCTCGACACTTGGTTTTCAAGCGGACTATGGACTTTTTCAACCCTTGGTTGGCCAGACGAAAAAGAATTCACTGCTAATAAGGCGTATCACCCAACAACCATACTTGAAACTGGCTACGACATCCTTTTTTTCTGGGTAGCGCGCATGATTTTGATGACAACTTATCTCCTAGGCGAAATTCCTTTCAAGACCGTATATCTACATGGTTTGGTTCGTGATGGCAAAGGCCGCAAAATGTCTAAATCGCTCGGCAACATCATTGATCCATTGGAAATGACTGGTAAATACGGCACAGATGCTGTTCGCATGGCACTCATTGTTGCTGTTGGTCCTGGTAACGATAGCAAATTTGACGAGCAAAAAATCAAAGCCTACAAACTTTTTGCCAACAAACTGTGGAACATTGCGCGATTTATTTTGTCTTCGACTGACGGCGTGACTTTTGATTCTTCTTTCAAAGATTTTACTGCCGCCGACAAAGTTCATTTAGAGTGCCTCCAAACGTTGGTCAAGGAATCGTCGACAGAAATGAATGAATTCAAGTATTATTTGGTCGCGGAAAAATTGTATCACTATGCATGGCATGAGCTGGCCGACAAAATTTTGGAAGAGTCCAAGCCGATCATTGGTGTCTTTGGTGCGCCAGAGCCGACTGACAAAGTCGCCAAACTTTCACGCCAGCAATTTTTGCTCACTGCGCTGCATTCCTTGCTCAAGCTTTTGCATCCATTCATGCCGTTTGTGACCGAGGAAATTTGGAGCAGTATGCCAGGTAGGGAATCACTACTTTTGGTTGAAGAGTGGCCGGTCGCTTGATTTTATAAAAAAGAAAAGCGCCGATTGGTGTATCGGCGCTGTTTTTCTCAGGGTGGTTTTCGGCATTCAGCTATTGATGTGCCGATACCGCCGCGGGTCGTGGTCGTCCGGCCAGGTGGGCTTGGCCGTGATGGCTTGCGCCCGCGAAACTTTATGGGGTTCCGTCGGTGCACTTGTTCGCAAACTCGCCCGCAATTTGGCAAACCAGGCCGACGAACCCGGCTGGTAGCCCCAGAAGTCAAACTGCATCTGTATTACTTTAGCCATAACGGCCTCCTTTCTATAAAATGTTCAATTTTTAACTACCCCACTATTATATATCTATTTCACAAAAAAGTCAAGCACAAAAATTACCTATAGTATCCACCATAACCATAGCCTGAATGATAGCCGTAATTACCATATTGATAAGGTTGTGAGTATGGTTGTGGATAGGGGTTGTAATAGCCGTATGAATAGTAGTTGTAATTGTAGCCTGGATCTGACACGTAGTATGAGGGGCGGTAATAGGTCGGGCTTTGGTATGGGTAATTTACCCCTGGACCGGAATAGTAATAGGCGGATGAGTAGTATGTGCCGTAATTGCCATAACAGCCGTCATAACAGGCGTGCGCATTGGTTGGAATTGCGCAAATTATTGCGATTGCTACTACAGAGAGGCCAAAAAGTGTTTTTATGTCTTTCATATGGGTTTTGTAACTAGCATCTGAAAGATAATACACTATACGGATTTAGTCAAGGTTTTCGATGACTGATTTGACGTCGGCGCCGTCGGCACGACCCTTGAGTTCCTTCATAATCACGCCGATAAATTGACCGGCCTTGGCTTTGTCAAATGACATTCCGGCGGCGATTTTTGACTTTACAAAAATTTTAATCTCATCAGGGCTCATAAGTTTCGGCAAATAGGATTCCAAGATGGCGAGTTCGGACTTTTCTTTGTCTGCCAAATCGGCGCGGCCGCCTTTTTCGAATTGCTCGATGGAATCGCGACGTTGTTTGGTGGCGCGGCGAATGAGGGTGATCGTTTCGTCATCGGAGAGGGAGGTGGCACCGGCTTTCTTGAGCAATTCTGTTTGAAATAGAGCGGAGAGTCCGCGAAGTGTTTCGAGTTTCAAAGTGTCTTTGGCGCGCATGGCGGCGATTATGTCGGTTTTGATTTTATTTTGCATGGTGTTATTAGTATAGAACAATACTGAACATATTGGCAATAAAATGTTTTTTTTGGTAATATTGACCCATCATGGTTATTACATATTTGGGAGCTGATTTTTTAAAGGTGCAATTCGGCGACATAACGTTGGCCGTCAACCCGATTTCGAAAGAATCAAAATTAAAGCAAACACGTTTTGGTGCGGATATCGCGTTGGTTTCGGCGAATCACCCTGATTTAAATGGTGTCGATTTGGTGGCACGCGGTGAAAAACAGCCGTTGGCTATTACGGGCCCGGGTGAATATGAGGTCAAGGGCGTTTTCATAAAGGGATTGCCATCAGCGTCATACGTTGGCGGTAGCCAAAAAATAAATACTATCTATACAGTTTCATTGGAAAATATGAATTTGTGTTTTTTGGGTGTTTTGGATGGCGACAAATTACCGCCGGAGACTGTGGAAGAGCTGGATGAAATTGACGTGCTGTTCGTGCCGATTGGCGGTGAGGGCGCGTTGGCTCCGGCGGCCGCTTATAAATTAGCCGTTTCTCTGGAACCAAAATTAATTATTCCAACTCATTATGGCAATGTTGGCGCAAAAGACGCTTTGAAAGTTTTTTTGAAGGAAGCGGGTGAATCGCCAAAGGCCGAGGAAAAATTGACTTTGAAAAAGAAAGATTTGGAAGGTAAAGAAGCGGATATTTTAGTCCTTGCCGAAAACGATAAATCTTAATACAATATGAACATGCGGACGATCGAACAACATCTCCATCATCTGCGTCAAAAACCGGAGCACATCAAAAAACATGTTGCTTTTTGGACGTCATTTGGAATCACGGCGATTATTTTCGCCTTTTGGTTGACTTCTCTATCTTTTGGCAGAAGCGCACCATCGATTACCAGCACTGAATCGCCGTGGCATGCGGTAACCGCTTCTGTTCACGATGCATGGAGTACTCTGTCTAATTCTTTTGGCGGATCTTCGTCGGCAAATTATAATATACCGCCTCTCCAAGTATCCGCCGGCAAATAAAATT
>JAGWNR010000007.1 GCA_028871265.1 Patescibacteria group bacterium | reverse complement strand
TGACGCCATTTATTCATATCCAATTGCGGCTCATGCGGCGGCTCCGGACAATCCAAGACTTCCAGAACTATGTCCGCCAATTTGTCTTTTTCAAAATTGATCGGCACATCGTAAATACTTTCGATATCCGGCGCCGATATGACTCGTTTTGGCAAAATATTGCAAGCGGTGGCAATTTTTTCTTTGCGACGTTCATCTAGCGGTGTCGCAGCGCGAGCAATGACAATATCCGTGGTCACGCCATATGAAGCCAATTGATTGATGGCGTTTTGCGTCGGCCTGGTTTTCATCTCACCGAGCGTTCCCGGCGTAGGCAAATATGAGACCACCATAAAAGCCACATCGTGAGGATGGCGAATCTTGAGCACACGAGCCGCTTCGATAAACATAATGTTCTGATAATCGCCGATCGTGCCACCTATTTCAATTATAGAAATATCCGAACCATTAACCTTGGCGGCTTTTTCGTAGCGACTGACAATCTCATCGCGAATTTGAGGTATTGCCTCAACACATTTGCCGCCATAGCCCAGAGAGCGCTCGCGATCGATAACGGCTTTGTAGACCATGCCGCTAGTCAAATAATCGTTGGCTGTCAGATTGCGCCCCAGAAACCTCTCGTAGTTACCCATATCCTGATCGGTCTCAAGACCGGAATCCAAGACAAAAACTTCACCATGTTCAGTGGGATTCATGGTGCCTGCGTCGACGTTCAAATAAGGGTCTACTTTGACCAAATTAGTCTTGAAACCTTTGGTGGAGAGCAATGTGCCCAGCGAAGCGGTGGCAATGCCTTTGCCCACGCCGGACATAACGCCACCAAGGACAAAAATATATTTATGATTTATAGATGATTTCGCTCTTACACGAGGACTCCGGACTTTCTTTTTCATGAGCAAAGTATATAACAACAGAACACTACTATACAACCATTAAAAAATTACAATAAAAATTTGAAGAATAATCAAACTCTACACCCTCAAATACCGCTTTACAGCCAGATAACTTGATAAAGCACCCAATAGACAGCCAGCTAATAAAATGATACCCGAAATTTCACCTATATTTGAAATAAAATATACTGATACGACAGACGTCACCGAAGCCAAATCATTTGCAACCTGCAATCCTGCAAAGTGGGCAATGATTGCCCCACTCCAAAAAACTATTGCAGCCATTATAAATATAGTTAAAATACCGGAAACCAACCCGTACATAATTCCTGAAATTACAAACGGCCCTCGAACATATGCATGCGACGCTCCTACTAGGCGCATAACTGAAATTTCATCTCGCGAGCTATATATAATGAGACGTATAGTATTAAAAGTCATGATTACAGCAACCAGAACCAATAAGATTGCCACGATAGCGCCGGCTCCTTCTACATCTGGTATTAATCTACCCAACCTATCAATGAGCACTTGATTTTCACCGTAATTAACACTCTCTATAACCGAAGTACCCGAGGCACTTTCTGCCGCCGGGCTCTGTATAAAATTGACCAAACCGGCATATTCCGAAGGTAGTTTGGTTTTAATTATCAAAGCGGCGGGAAAAGGATTATTACCAATTTCATTCAAACTATTTAGAATGAGGGAATTATTCTGCCATTTTGTTTGGAAATTAACCAGAGCCTGATCGCTGGAAATGAATGTTGTAGAAGCAACTTCCGGTAATTTATTAATTGTATTAACAAAACTGGTAACATCAGAATCTTGTGCTGTCGGGGTGAAATATACGGTAATGTTTACTTTATCTTCTACTTGTTTTAGCATTGTCCGACCAAACACATCGGCAAACATAATAGCGCCAAATGACAATAGACAGAGTGTCAATACAATTATGGCCGCAAGCGATAAAAAACCATTTCGCCAAAAATTGACGAAGCCTGTTTTGACAATGCGGTTGAGGTTGGTGATCATGTTAATAGTATAATATAAAATTTACAAAATATATCCTCCCTTCTTATCATCTCTGACCAGCTTTCCCTTTTCCATTGTTATCACCCTACCGCCAATAGCGTCGACCACGCCTTTGTTGTGCGTGGTGAGTAGCACGGTCGTACCCAGTTCATTCACTTTTTGTAAAATTTTTATTATGTCGTAGGTGTTTTCCGGATCCAGATTACCGGTCGGTTCATCGGCAATGACAATATCGGGCTGATTGACGATGGCACGGGCAATGGCGACACGTTGCTGTTCTCCGCCGGAAAGTTCACGCGGAAAGTTCCACATTTTTTTACCCAGATCAACAAGCTCCAGAACATGTGGCACATCGGCGGCGACTTCGGCGGCGCTGCGACCGGACGCTTCCATGGCAAAAGCGATATTCTCATAAGCTGTTTTGTTAGGAATGAGTCGATAATCCTGAAAAACCATGCCGATTCTGCGGCGATATTTGGTCATGTCGTGGCGGCGAAATTTGTGGACATTGTGGGATTCAAAAAAAACAGTGCCGGTTGTCGGCCGTTCCTCGGCAATTAGCATGCGCATCAGGGTGGTTTTGCCGGCACCAGATTGACCGACGATGGTTACAAATTCTTTTGGCTCGACAGCAAAAGAAACCTCATCAATCGTTTTGGTCCCATCGGCATGAATTTTAGTGACTTTATCGTAGTAGATCATGAGACTATTGTACCACATTTTGAAAAGTAAAAGCGCCGGATTTCTCCGACGCTGTGAAAATATGCATCGAGCATTTTATGCTGGTTTGAGCCGAAGCTTTTCTTCCAGTGCTTTGGCTTCTTCCGCAGCGATTGTCCGTTCTGCCTCGGCGTAGTAATCCCCGAGCTTCTCTGTTTTTTGCAGAATCTCAAATCGTTGATACACCCCAAACACATGTTTGAGCCATCCTCGATGATTAGTGGCGAGCATTTGTCGGCTTATCATCTGACAGCGAGTTTCATTTCCTCGCAATCCCGGAGCTTCCCTGTGCTTCACTTCTAAGGCAAAATCAGAAATGTATTTCTGACAAGCTTTGATTACATGAGCTGGCACTTTTTTGGCGTTGATTTCTTCCCCATTTCCTTGAAACCAAGTCAAAGGAAGTCTTGCATTTTCAGCTCGTTCCTCTCTGGAAAGGACAGCCTGCGAACAAGTGTCAACAATCACCTTGACCTCATCGGCAAAATTCTTTGTCTTCCAATTGGCATCGAGCCAAGTGTCGACAAAAATGTCCCACCTCATTTGAAACTCAGGGAGGGAAACAAGTGCTGTGACGAAAAGCCACAGACCACAGAGAAAAGCTATTACTACCAAACCATTTTCGAATTTGTCTTTATGAATGGATAGCCAATAAACGCAGAAAGAAATCATGCCAAACATAAAAGTGACCAAAAGTAATGTTGTGGTTGATTTCATCCGCTGAAAATCGGCCACTTCCCTCTTGATCAAAGGATACTCCGGCCCGCCAACAGGACCGTTTTGGATCCAAGTATGCTTCCACAACCAATAATAAGCATTCGACTTTATAGCCTCATGCAAACCCGCCTGTTCCTTCATCCGCGCCAAGGTCATGGGGACCTCGTATTTGTTCGTATTCATTTTTCAATCTCCTCGTCTAATTGTTCTCGACAGGGCTTGCCGCCCATCCAAAAGCCGATTACCTCGCGCTTTCGGACACATATCAAGTTCATTCGCAGACGTCAACGAATTTCTGGATTCAAACTACTCCTTGTTTCAAAAAAGTCAAGAGTAACTTACAACTCCTTCTCCGCCTCCAAAAACATATCCAAATCTCCTTCCAGAACTTTATCAATATTTGAAGTTTCAACCTCGGTGCGATGATCCTTGACCATTTTATAAGGATGCAAGACGTACGAGCGGATCTGATTGCCCCATTCGATTGATGTGGTTTTAGAGATATACATGCCTTTTTCATGGGCGATACGTTCGTCCTCCATTTGTTTATAAAGTTTGGCGCGAATAATGTCGAGGGCTTTTTCTTTGTTCTGCGCTTGGCTGCGCTCGCTGGTCACATGTACAGAAATACCAGACGGTTTGTGAACGATGCGCACTGCTGTCTCACGTTTGTTCACATTTTGACCGCCGGGACCGCCGGCTTTAGCGATGGAAATATCCAGATCTTTTTCTTCCAATTTTACATCGGCGGCATTGGTTTTATCGAATTCGGGAATGACTTCGACCATGGAAAACGACGTCTGGCGTTTTTGATTGGCATTGAAAGGTGAAATACGCACCAGCCTATGCACGCCGCTCTCATTTTTGAGTCGGCCATAGACGCCTTTGCCATCGATTTCAATAGTCACATTACGAAAGCCGCCATGATCGTTTTCATTTTGATGAATCAGTTTCCATGACCAGCCTTGTGCGGCGCTGTAGCGCTGATACATCCGATAGAGCATGGCGGAAAAATCTTCGGCATCATCGCCGCCGGCACCGGAAAAAATCGTCATGACAGCGCTACCTCGATCATATTTACCATGCGGTCCACCGGATTCTTGGTCGGCCTTGAGTTCTTGCAACTCTTTGACCGCGGCTTGCGCCTTGGGCTTGTCAGCCCAAAAATCCGCCTGGTTCATAGCAGTTTCAATTTCGGCAATACGCGCGGCGATTTCTTCTTTATTCATACTTTTACATTATCATAGGGTAGGCCTGGTGTCAGGTGTGTGAGGTGTCACCTTGTCATTAAAAATAAAAGAGCCGAGACAAAATGCCGCGGCTCAAAAAATAAAGGTTTGACACTAAACGAAACGTATAATTCAGACACACGCAGCGTCCGACACCTCCGGATTGATTAGTTGTCGCACGAACTTCCGGCAGGTAAAACATTACGAATGTGTCAAACCAAATTTTTATAAAAAGAACAGACGGTCGGTATGGAAACAGGAATGGGACATCCTTGCGAACACCCTTTTCCTCTAACCAGTTCCACCTCATAGGTCAATGCCCGGCAAAACCAGACACGATTCCAGAAGCGGATTCGCTCACGAGTTATTTCAGCGCCCCGGGGCTTTGTCGGCACAAAAACTCAACACGTGCCAAGAAGTCCGTTCGGGACCATGATGCATTTGAGCGATTTTGTACCGACCGTCTAGAATAGAGACTAGCAAATCTGATATTTTTGTCAAGCAATTGCAATAAAATAGACAATTCTACTCGCAATAACTCAAAACATTCTATTTGCCAGCACAGTAGCAGTGATCGATTCAATTTACACCCCGGCATCATCCAGCATTTCATTGACAAACTCGCTCATTTCCCTGCGGTTCTGGTCACTAACATTTTTGCGATTGATATGACGAACTCTTTTGTCTAGCAGTTTTTGCCAGGTTTTGTCATCTTTGTCAGACTTGCTATTTTTATTTCTTTCACCAGATTTCCAAGCCTTATCTAGCCGATCGAGGAACCTCCTTTCATCCCTTGGGTCAAGCTTGAGCACGCGGATACTATCAGCGAGAGACTGCCTATACATTTCCGGCGTAATGTTTGGCATAACACCCGGCGTGGCTGTAGCATCGAAAATACCGTCACCGTTTTCGTCAATTTTGATCATCTGATATGGATCGGCATTCGAGGTCGTGCCGACAGTTAGTTCCATATGAGTAATCGGCGTGACGATCATACCATCAAAGCTCGAGGAAGCGACGGTTTCCCCGTGATTATTCATATCTGTAATTCTAGTATCTACAGCGACGCCACCTATGCCAGTACCGTCAAGATTAATTTGAAGTGTAGGATCAACAGGCAGTGTTACTTCTACACCGGCGCCAGTCACGTCATAATAACTACCGGGAA
Source organism: Patescibacteria group bacterium (assembly GCA_028871265.1). Lineage (GTDB taxonomy): Bacteria > Patescibacteriota > Minisyncoccia > Phycocordibacterales > PALSA-1337 > JAGWNR01. The sequence goes on along the minus strand of JAGWNR010000007.1, from coordinate 6,741 downwards.
TTTTTTCTTCGTAAAAGGTTAGGTCCGAACCGGGCACCGGACTAGGAATCGGCCCGGTATGATTGCCGTACGAATCATAAACATTGATATCAACCGGAGAATAAACATCAATAACTAGATTGGGTGGGAATTTATAATCAGCCGGTATGCTACTGGAAAAATAAGATATTTCCGCAGACGAACTGGCTGCGCCAATGTCTTGCTTGATTTTTTGTTCAACCTGATTGGCTTGCAAAATATCGGCATGAGCCAGATTGGTGTGATTATCTTTGTTATAACCGGAAATATCGAAAAGCTGTTTCGTCGAAGGAGAGTATGTCGCACTCTGAAAGACAACCGTGCCATCGCCGCTGTCGGCTTTTTTGTTATATTTCAATTCATTACCGCAATTTTTTACAAGTCCAAACAGACTAATCGATTGACATACAAACTTTTCAAAGTATTCAATACCAGTCAAAGTCGGCAGTCCCCAACCGGCAATAGCGACCAACTGTGTAGAACTCGCCGGTTGCCAATTATCGAGCACAGAATGGACTGATTCGGCCTGTGGAAAAAATCTGGCATTTCCAGTAACGGGAATATTGACTGATTCAGAAACTTGACCGTGACTCTTATCAGTAATGAATGATTTCATACCGGAATAGGTTGTAATGGTCGGAAAATATTTTGAAAAGTTAAGACCGGCCAATGTAGAGCTAGCAAAACTCATAATAGTCTGCGGCACAAGATCAAAATATCCCATACTGGGCAAAAGCGAATAAGCACTGGGCATGTTTACACCCAACTGTCGCGCTGTACTTTTAGAAAGCACGATTCCGCCGGCAATTTCTTCACTATCGCCATGCAGTAGACTGGCAACGGCCTGCGGTGTACCCAATTCCGGCACAGCTACAAATATGATTTTGTCGACCAGATTGGCTTGCCCTCTATCACGCAGAGCATTGTAAACCAGTTTTGTGACCAGACCGCCGTTCGAATGAGCAATGATGGTCACTTTGCCGGTTTTTGATGTCGAAGCCATACTTTCAATAGTTTTAATAACTGACGAAGTGCCGATCGAACCTCTGGAGACATCGGTTAACGACATGCGCCAATCGTACGGATATGCTTTCCACTCGGCGATCGTTCCTGCAGAAACCAGACCGTTCATAGTCTGGATAAACTTTTGATAAATAGGCATAAATCCCAGAGCATTATCCAGCAAACCGTTTGGGTGAATATTTGGCTGGATCGAACGACCGGCTGAATCCAGAAACAGTTCCCTGACATTTAGATTATCCATCGGCTCCCACAGTTTAACCGTGGTCGTAGACAGACCTAAACGAGTATTGCGAACCAATCGGCTGGCTTCTAGACCGGGAATGAAAAGAACGCTCGAGCAACAACTGGGAGTACTGGTTGCCCTGCCCGTCCACGGCGTATACGACACCGGTCCATAAATCATGCTCGTGGATGCATTTGCCGATGTCGAAGGACCGGCATCACTACCCCACCAATTATTTTCGGCGTGAACTACATTCATAGTCTCGTTGTAAACACCATACTTTGTATCTTCAAACGAACTGTTATTAATAGTCACATGACTCTGCCATGGGTCATCGGCCGCTTGGGCCATAACTTTTTTACCAATAAAATTTGACCAGATAGAAGTAATACGATCAAAAATACTATTTGAATACATTAGAACAGGCCTGGCATATTGCGAATACACACCGTAGGTTGAACTTGCAATAGAGATGTTGGATGCATTCAAATTACCCCGACGAACAATTATGGCCTTATCCGCATTAGCAAAAGTGACATGATCCATGGTTGCTGTGGCGATTTGAAGCTCAAACGGTGCGTGATCGAAAGAAACATTTTGTATTGTCGATGTACCGTTTAACACTTCTACCAGTGATAGATTGGAAAAAGTGATAGGTTTTGTTGGTGTACCGGCAATTGTTGAAGAACCGGCAAAGATAATATTCACGTTTGAATCAGAACCTCCCACTATAGAGACACCTGGCTCAATTGTCAGAGGATTTGCCTGATTGAAATAGAGATAGTCGTCAATAACATAAGGACTATTGGCCTCTGTCCAAACTGGGCCACCGGTATCCAGGCTGGTCACATGCGTTTCGGCAAAGGTTGAAACTGGAGCTACTAAAACAAAAGAACACAGAAGTACACAAAATGAATATATTTTCATGGAAAATTGGTTTATAAAGTTAGAGAGCTCATAAAGTTTATAAAGTCTAATGTCATTGCCTTTAACTTTATGAACTTTATAGACTTTATGGACTTTCAACTAAATTATTTATTAATGGTGAAATTATAAAGAAATGGGTATTAAGAAAGATTAAAAAAATATTAAAATCCGTCTAAAGAAATCGAAAAAGCCCTCGGTTGAGGACTTTTTTCGCTATCGTCGGACAATAGTGGACTATTATTTCTGCCCTGCTGTCAATGTTTCCGGCGTTGGTGAGACCGTCTCCGAAGCGGTATTTACGAAATAAAGAATAGTAAAACTGACGGCTAGAATCAAAATAAAACCAAATAGAAACTTGAAAAATGTTTTGTCAAAAGGATTGACCATGAAAATAGTATAGCGTACAATTATTCTATGATCAAAGTAGAAAAACATAGCATTATGGGCGGTCTCTGGGTTGCCGGATGGCTTTTCACCATCGGCTATCTGCACCTCTCTTTCTGGAGCGGCGTCCTAGCCGTCATCATTTGGCCGTATTACATAGGTACGAGTTTGAGTGTGGTGGGTGGGGTTTAGTAAATAATTGGGCTTGACTTTTGACTGTATCTATGATATCATTGTTTTGAAAAGCACGGGTTGGCTAGTTGCCAACAAAACAACAAAAAATGAAAGGATCTTATGATTCGAGACCTCATGCCGCAAGGCTATTTCGATGAAGTCCAAAAATACATGGTGAGAGACGGCTTCACTCTCATTTCCCGGGTAACCATAGACAAGAACGAATGTGACTATCACGTGCCATGCACAAAAGCACGCGATACCTCCCTTTTCTTTCATATCCGAGGAAAATCAGTTATGGTGATGCTCCGGTATCTTGAAGACGATTACTGGAACAAAAAAGTCGAAGGATATTGGGAGATAGCTTTTTACTTTCGATTTATGTCTTATCGCAGGCTCTTGGAGCAAAACCCCCATTGGCTCGGGCAAGGTATGGAAGATAGCCTTTACCATGACATGCCGATACTGGGTTCAAAAGAACTCTTGATTGAGGGTTTCAGACACCAAACAGGATTGGGATTAACCAGAGACACCGAACACGAACAAATTGGTCTGTGCTTTGAAGAAGAGCGCGGCCGACAAGAGACTGTTCTAAACGAAAGAATCCTGGCTTTCCGTGTGCGTGAAGCCGTGAAGATGGTGGAGAAATATCTCGATTCAAAACCCTTTTACCATATTTCAGTCATGCACTTTTGTCCTCATTACACTTTCAGCGGCGAAGGACATCACAATCAACTTGTAACAGAAAAACTGGAGAAAGTGTTTTGGTCAAAATTCGACTGGGGATATTTTCGCCATTTGGTTGACAGACCTTATGGATACAATTTCCATCGGAAGGATCAGAAAGTGGCTACTTAAAGGTCACCTGGCTTGAAAAACCAGCAAAACAACCGCCTGTCGCAAGTTTTATCTTGCGGGGCGGTTTTTCATTTTAATGCACTACTTCCCTCTCTGCCATTTCTCAATAGTCACTAACAATGGTGAACCGAGACAAATCGACGAATAGGTACCGGCGGCGATGCCGATGATGAGGGCCAGAGAGAAATGTTCGGTGGAAATACCGCCGACGAAATAGAGGACGACCAGAGCGAACAACACCACCAGCGAGGTGTTAACGGAACGCACAAACGTCTGTTTGATACTGGCGCCGACAGTTTCGGCGAATGGGCGACCGTTCGTACCGAGGCGCAAATTTTCGCGGATTCGATCAAAGACCACAATTGTATCATGCACCGAAAAGCCCAGAACCACCAAGAGAGCCGTGACGAAAAGCGTGTCCACTTCGTAACCATAGAAATGACCCAGAGCGGCGAAAACGCCTGTCGGAATGATAATGTTGTGAATCAAATCCACCACAGCCACAATGCCATATTTCCAGGATGAAACCGGCTCGGAGACTTTACGGAAAGCCCAGGCGATAAAGAGAATGATCGCCGCAATGACCAGAATGATCGCCGCCAGAGATTTTTCTGCCGCTTCCTTGCCCAAAACCGGACCAATGGTGTTAAAGCCGACAATTTGCATAGTTGAAGTAGTAGCCGTCGAACTGGCCACCGGTGCCGGCGCCAACGACAAAGCCGATAGAGCGCCGGTCAAAGCGTTTTCCTGTGCATCAGTGAGCGTCTCGGTGCGAATGTCGTATTCATTTGTACCCGATGGCACGATAGAAGTGACAGAAAGACCGAGCGGTGCAACTGCCGACTGAACCGCCGTTTGCGCCGGTCGACCGTCCGGATATAAAACTTGGAGTAGAGAGCCACCCTTGAAATCGATGCTCAAATTCAAACCCCAGGCGGCGATGGCCACAATCGAGCCGACGACCAATATCGCCGAGAGTGTATAAAAGAAAGTTCTGTAGCGTACTATAAACATGGTTTTATCGGGTGAAGCCGTTTTTCATGAGGAATAATGCGAATCGACCGGTCTTTTTCGGCGACACCGCCAATAGGAGCATGCGTGACGCCGTGATGGCCGTGAACATACTGATGAAGACGCCGACGATGAAGACCAGAGCAAAGCCGGTGACCACTGACGTCGAGCTAAATAGGTACAAAATGACGCCGGTGATGATTGACGAAGTGTTTGAATCGCGGATCGACGGCCAGGCGCGAGCAAAGCCTTCTTGGACGGCTTCGCTGATGCTCTTGCCTTTCTTGAGCTCTTCTTTTAGACGTTCAAAAATGAGGATGTTGGCATCGACCGCCATGCCGACCGACAGGATGAAGCCGGCAATACCCGCCGAGGTCAAAACCACCGGCGACAAAGCGCCAGGAATGAGAGCCAAAAGTCCATAGAAAACGGGAATGGCGATGCCGAAAGACCAATGCACCACCACCGCCAAAATCATAAAAATGATGACTAGATAAAAGAAAGTTGGTGAAATACCGACCTTGAAGACGAAAAGGTTGAGAGCGACATAGCAGGCCAGAGCGATGACCGCCAAAAGTCCCGGCAAGCGATACCAAACGATGAGGAAGATCGCGATGACGATAAAAGCAATGATACCAGACATAATGCCGGCGTTAATCGTGGCCGCGCCCAATGTTGGCCCGATTGTTTGTTCCGACAAAATCGTGATCGGCACCGGTAAAGCGCCAAAATTTAGATTGCGTACCAATTCGTTTGCCTGCGTCAAGGTGAAATTTCCGGTAATTTGGGCCTGACCATTTGGAATAGCTTCGCGAATTGTCGGCAATTCCAGAGGATGACCGTCCAAATAGATAGCCAAAATACTGCCAATATTATTTTTTGTAGTTGAAGCGAAAAGCGCTGTGCCGGCCGAATTGAATTGCAGAGAAATCGCATACGAACCGGTCGTCTGGTCCGAAGTAACTACCGCTCTAGAGAGTAACCCGCCGGTAATGCCAGTCGGGATTTTTATAGCGTCCAGAGCCATTTCGGTATCGGTAGCGTTTAAGTGTTTGGCCGTAATGGCATTATAGTCATTGGATTTGATGAGGAAAAATTCCAGAACCGGCGTGGCGCCGATGGCTGATTTGGCTGCTTCGACATTAGTCACACCTGGCAAATCGACAATCAGACGATTTTCGGTGCCGGTTGTGCCAAAAACGCCGGTGGTTTCGGTTTGAACAATCGGCTCTGACACGCCAAAAACATTGACACGGCGCTCGATAGTATCGCGCAAGGCCGTCATGGAATCGGAAACCTCGGTAGCCGGAATCTTGGAAACATTGGCGGTATAGACCAATTCAGTGCCGCCGTTTAGATCCAGTCCCAGCTTGAAAGGCCCCGAAGTCGTCACAAAATAGCCGATTGCGGCGGCGATAACGATTATAAAGAATGCCAACATTCGGTGCTTTAGCATGAAATTAAGTTCGAAAATTCGATAAAACCGAGTATATTACTTTGTGATTGAAAAAGCAAATTAAATGTTCTTAAAGCAAAATTCGACGAATACCCTCTTGCAGCGATATTTTGGGTTCCCAACAAAGTTCCAGACCCACTTTACTTATGTCAGCCAACGAATCATGTGGTTCAATGCGTGCCGGCTTATATTCAATTGGGCCTCCGATAAAATTAGCGATATCTAAAATCGCTGATGATACTCCGGAACCAATATTGTAGACGCTACCTCGTTTGGCTTTTTCCATTGCAACCAGATTGGCTCGCGCAACATCATCAACATAAACAAAATCACGCGTCTGCAAACCATCACCAAATATAATTAACGGTTTACCAGCCCTTTTAAAATCCACAAATCGCGCAATAACTCCAGAATAAGGACTGTCACTTCGTTGACGAGGACCAAAAACATTGAAATATCTAAGAGAAACATCAGAAAAGGATTCAGCGATCAGTTTGTGTTCGCCATATGGACTTTTAGGCCCAAGCGGTGCATCTTCTTTAATTGGTTTTCCAAAAGGCTGATCACCATATACAGCACTGGATGAAGAGAAGACAAGCCTTGCACCCACTGCTCTTGTAGCTACCGCAATATTCTGTGTGCCAACAATATTAACCAATCTAGTCTC
>JAGWNR010000103.1 GCA_028871265.1 Patescibacteria group bacterium | reverse complement strand
AAAACTCGGAGAAATAACAAAAAACATTAACATCTATTCACAAAAATATCAAACAATATCTTTCCATAGTTATATTATATAAATACATGATCATAATCAACCTAAAAGGCGGCCTGGGCAACCAACTGTTCCAATATGCGGCAGGGCGTGCGTTGTCGCTACGTCAGGAAAATAAGACGGGGATAAAAGTCCCCATCAAGCTCGACATAACCGGTTATGGCAAAGACAACGGTATAGACACCGTGCGCCGCTATTCCCTTGAACCATTCAACACACGCGCCTCGATCGCGAATAGGGACGAGATTCGAAGGCTCAAATATCCGTTTGGCGTCGTTTCAAAAGGCTGGCGTTTTTTTAAAGCAAAAATATTGCGGCAGTTCAACACTGGTTTTGTGCCACGTATTTTTAATACCAAAGGTCCGATCTATTTGGATGGTTTCTTTCAAACTGAAAAATATTTTTTAGATACAGAAAAAGAAATCCGTTCCGATTTGACATTGAAAAACCCTTTTAGCGTGAAAGCACAAGGCATATCGGCTCAAATAGAAAAAACCGTCAACAGCGTCTCCATCCACGTTCGTCGCGGCGACTACGTAACCGATGCAAAGACTAACCAGCATCATGGCACGTGCGGACACGAATACTATTCAAAAGCGCTCGAATACATTGCTTCAAAAATCGGCACCGACTTTACCGTCTTCGTCTTTTCCGACGATATCGAATGGGTCAATAAAAACCTGCCTCTACCCTATCCTGCCGTATATGTCTCATCGCCGGATATTCCAGATTACGAAGAATTAATTCTCATGAGCCAATGTCACAATCATATAATCGCTAATTCCAGTTTCAGCTGGTGGGGCGCATGGCTCAATCCGCACGCTGACAAGATCGTTGTTGCCCCAAAACAATGGGTGAGAACTGGCAAAGACGCCATGAAAGACATCGTGCCAAATAGTTGGATACGTTTATAATCTTTGCCCAAATAAAATCGTTTACTTACTTTACGACAATACCTCCTTTATATACGGCTCAATGAGCTTTACATCTTTCCGGCCTTTCGCGGCTTTGTCGCGAGATTTCGGGTCGGCAAAAAGATACAGAGCATAACCGCCATGGCCACCACCGAGATATTTGTGCCCAATAGAACCAGACATCGCCGGTAGTTTTTTCATACCTTCGCCTAACTGAGCCTTGTAGCTAATCAAAATTGCTTTGCCAAGTTTTTTTATATCTCTTTCTTCAACAGCCATTTTTGCCATCTCTCCGGCCTTTTTTATGAGATTGTAATCTCTTTTTGCTTTCACAATATCCGGAGTATCGTGATCCAAACCAGTCCACAAGATAAGCATCTTGCCTTCCAACCAATCCGGATTATATTTGGCTTCTAAAATCGGGCGTTTACCTGATCGCCAAACACATAGGCCAGTCTCGAGGATAACCGCCGGATCCTGCCAGCCAACACCCAAATCAAGCTCTGACTCAACACTGTCTTTTACTTTCAAAATTGCATACGCCGCTGAACCACCGAGACCAGACTTTTTTTGATAAGACCAATTCGTCAACGATACTTTCGGGGTAATCGTACAATTGACAATAAAAGCGCCTTTCTTTGATAGACGCGGCACGTCCAGCCAACCGCCACCAAAATCGATACGTAGCGGCACCTCCTTTACATTTTTTATCGTCGCCAAAATGCTGGTCGTAGATACATCACTGCTAAAACTTTTTTGCGGTGGTCTCTTTGGAAGAATTTCAAGTGCAACATTTTTTTTCGCACACAGTTTCCTCTTTATCTCTAAATTTGGGTCGTCTTCGGTCACCGCTAAAATGTCCGGCAAGTCACGATTCCAATGTCCGAGAAAATCAAATATTGGGTCAAGGTCAGAGCTTGATATCACACGATCAACGCATTTGAGAGAGCCTATCAAGACCATCTTGTGATCGTCGGGAATGGCCGGAGCGCGTTTTTTTGCAAGTGCGAGAACAGGAGCACTGGCAAAGCAGACAGTCAAATGATCGCCCAAAGCCCGCGCATCCTCAAAAAACTGTATATGCCCTGCATGCAATATGTCATAACATCCGGAAACAAAGACTTTTTTCATCTAAAAAGTGTAGCAGGTCTTTGTGATTTTGCCAAATTTCTTTTCCTTTTTTCTTTTTCCTTTTTGCTTTATAATAGACCAGTTATGACCCCCCGCCTCTCCATCATCATGCCGGCCTACAACCGCGAAAAATATATCGCCGAAGCGATTCGGAGCGTGCAGGCACAGTCGTGTACAGATTTCGAG
>JAGWNR010000006.1 GCA_028871265.1 Patescibacteria group bacterium | reverse complement strand
TAAAAGGCTTTTTCGCGCGAGGCATAAAATATGGGTGAAAAACGCGAAAAAAATGGTAACGAGGCAGGAATAAAAAATGGATCGAGTTCGCTAGCGTGATTTGAGGCAAAAATAGCGTTTCGGCCAATACCCTTCAAATTTTCCAAACCGCGAACCTGCAGGTGACAAAAAAAGCGCAGAATAATGTTTGTCGGTATCCAAATGATCTTTTGCAAAATGAGCGGCGACAGAAAATATAGTTTCATTAGATTGAAATTAGTATAACACAAATTTTGCTAGGTTTTGCCAGGTCGGACCTGTACTCTATCCTACTCTCTCATACCTGGTGGCGTTGTTGTCGCCCAAGCGGCGAATGAGACCGCGATGCATTAGTTCGTGGCAATAATCCTCTGCAGTGCTGGCACTGACATGGAGAATGCGCACGATATCATGGCGCTCGAATGAACCGTGTTCGGCTAGAAACGACATGACCTGGGCAAGCCGGCGTTCGCGATGAGCCATACGCGAAGCCAGAGAGGCCGGCCGAATGCGGTCGAGATAGGATTTGACGAAAGCGGCCTCGTCAAAAGTCGAAGTTTCTGGTGCCGGAGTTTGCGGTGCTGAAGCTGGAGATGTCGGAGAGGTCGGTAAAGTGGCGTCTGGCTGTACCGGAATTTGCGGTGTAGAAGGAACAGGATCGGCTGGTGGTATTTGTGGTATGGTCGTGACAGGCGGTGATGCTGGTGTAGACAAAGATGGAGGTGACGCAGGCTGTTGGATTGGTGCAGAATTTTCCAAAGGTCCGGTGGAAACCGGCTCTGACGTTGAATCGATTGGCGATTGATTGGAATTTATTTGATCGGGATTTGAAGTGACAGAGGGCTCGGGTTCATTTGAAATTGATGCCGAAGGCTCTGGTTCATTTGGAATCTGAACTGGAGATGTGTCTGTGTCGGAAGGAGCAGAAGGCTCGGGCTCGCTTGAAATTTGGGTCGGAGTCGTGTCTGGAGTGGGAGCGGCGGGAGTCTGATAGGAAATGGCGGCTTCGGTCGAAGCAGAAACTTCTGGCGACGGTTGGACAGAGTTTGTAGGAGCAGGGTCGGTGGGTTGATTTACTGGAGCGTTGTCATCTGGGTTCATGGGTATATATTAGCAAATTATCCTGGAAAAATAATGCTTTTCATGTTACAATCATACTATGAAAAACTGGTCTACAAACACAAAAGAACTGGAAAAAGACGCTGATTCATTCCTGATATGGAAGCTGGAGCAGCTGATCAACTTTGGCCTTGATGGGACAACACTAAAGCTTTCAGACCTGCGCAAATTCTGGAACAAAATTTCGATTGATCCTGCCAAGAGAAAATTTTTAGCAATGTTCATTTAATATGATATGTCAAAAATATTAAGCGATAATCAAAAGAAAATATTGACTGTTTTGGGTAAGGAAAAAACCATAACGAACAGCTTTTATTTTGGCGGTGGCACAGCATTGGCGGAATTTTATCTCCATCACAGACTGTCTGAAGATCTGGATTTCTTTTCGGAAAATGAGTTTGATCCGCAGGATATTTCGATTATCTTGAAAAAAATATCCAAAACAACCGGTGTAAAAAAAGTAGAATATACCCAAAGTTTCAACCGAAGCCTGTTCTTTCTAGATTTAGCTGATGAAAAAATCAAGACCGAATTCACCTATTTTCCATTTACCAGAATAGAAAAAGGGGCAAAGCAAGACAATATAGAGCTAGACAGCTTGCTGGATATTGCCGTAAATAAAATATTCACCATATACCAAAAACCACGGTCACGAGATTTTATAGACCTTTATTGCATATTACAAAAAGAGAAAGATTGGAATTTGAACGACCTGTCCGAGAAAGCTCAGGCCAAGTTTGACAATTATCTGGATCCAATACAGTTGGGAAGTCAATATTTAAAAGTAGCGGAACTGAAGGATTATCCAAGGATGCTCATAAAACTAGACGAAAAGAAATGGCAAGATTTCTTTATCCAAGCAGCTAAAGATTTGAAAGATCAGGTGATTTCTGCGTAGTTTGACCTTGATGAATGACTGCCTCTTCAACCTTCCCTGTTGATAACTGACTTCCGACAGAAAGGAGGTTATTTGATACAATAAAGGCATAGAAAAGCTTTGCATTTTATTAATTTTACAACCAGCATGCTCAAAAAAATATTGTTTGCTTTTGTCATCTCTGCCGCCATGTTATCTGTAGCCAGCGCCGCCCAAGCTGCAGCACCTCTATCCGGCTGGGCGTGGTCGTCAAATATCGGCTGGGTTTCATTTAATTCTGGCGACAGCGGGGCTGGTGGCGGACCATACAGCGTACAGATTTCTACTTCAACCGCCGCAAATGGCGATATTGTCGGTACTCTCACTGGCTACGCTTGGTCAAATAATATTGGCTGGATTCAGTTTGGTGGACTCTCTGGACAAACAGTAAATGGTCAAACCACCAGCGATGCCACTGTTGACCTGACCACCGGCATAGTCTCCGGCTGGGCTCGCGCAGTAACGGCTGTCGGACGCACTGATGGCTGGGATGGGTGGATAGAGCTTGCTGGCGCAAATCATGCCAGCGGTGATGCTAGTGGTGCCCATGGTGTCACCTATGTACCGTCAACCGGCCAATTTTTGGGCTATGCCTGGGGTGCTGACGTCGTCGGCTGGTTGCAATTTACCAATGTCATTTGCCCGAGTTGTGGAGGTAATCCGGTGACCAACTACACCATTACAGCTTCTGCCGGCACCGGCGGTACAATCGCTCCATCGGGAGCCGTAACTATCCCGTCGGGTGGAAGTCAAACTTTCACTATTTCTCCTTCATCGGGGTATGAGTTAAGTTCTGTTGCGACTGATTCTGTAGCCATAGCATCACTGCCGGCAACAGCATATCCTAATACATATACATACACTTTCTCGAACGTCACAGCAGACCATACAATACACGCTGATTTTGCAAGCTGTAATGGTACTTGTGGAGGAGGAAATTTCACAGTGACCTGTAGTGCAAATCCGACAACTATCAATACCAACCAATTCACGATTGCTAACGCGACTGCGTCAGAATCAGGATACAGTGGTGCTTTCACTTATACTTGGAATGATGGACTGGGACACACAGTTTCTAACAACAACTCTACACATAGTTTCACTTACTCATCAGCGACAGCAAATGGGGTACCAAATCTTCCCACAGTAACCGTTTCTGACGGAACAAATACATCTGTACCACAATCATGTGGATCAATAACAGTAAATGGAACAGGTGGTAATAATAACTCAGGTATCCCTACCCTATGGCAACATAATACAACTCAGCCAAACAGCACGAGTACCACGTTAACATACCACGTAAGAACGAATGGAAATATAACGTTGGATTATAATTGGAGTTCAAGTGTTTACAATACTTGCGTTCTCAATCAAATATCTGTTGCGCCAATGGATTTGACTTCGTGGTTAAACACAGTACTTACACCAGATAATATAAATTCGGCACCGACGCTCACAGGTCTACAAAATGGTATATACAAACTCCATCTAAAATGCGCACTTAAAAATAGTACTGCCATAAAATCATCATCCAATCCTGCACTGGCTTGGTTTGAACAGTTGTTTGGCAATGTCGCCCAAGCAACCAATACAACTTACGATTACAGTAACCCAGTTGAAATAGATGTTTCTGGTTCGACTATCCACGAAAATTAGGAACATATAAAAAGTAAAAGGCTCACAACAAATCTTGTTGAGAGCCTTTTGTGATTATCACTGCGGCGGCATGTTAGTCGCCATTGTTCGAAAGAACATCTGTGGTGCCGTAGTAAGCGGCATGTAAAATTGCGGTGACGCTGAATACGGAACCGGCGAAAAGAAATAGGGGGTGGAATTCGTCCAGTGTTGCAGATCGCTAGACCATTGCAGAACGTATCCCCTACCAGAATCTCCACCATTTACCGTAACAACCGCATTGGTGCCACTCTTGCCCATAACCAGATTCATCGGCGTTGGCGCTACCGGATTACCATCACCGTTGTAGATCTGGAAGGCATTCGTTACCCCAGAAACATACAGGCTAATCTTCATGGCGAATGCACCGGAGGCACTGGATGAATTGGTAATGTATCCTGAGCTCAAGTAGAGAAAACCGTCTGATCCGATCGGGTCAGTGGTTGGATCATACAGAACGTCATCAACTTCAAAAGGATCTACCGGATCCCACGAGTAGCTGATTTCTGATCGTGCCCATTGCAATCCAGAGATATTGAACGGCAATGTATCATTGAGAACAGTCGAGACAGATGACAAGTCTGGAACGGAATATGTTCCATCATTATTCGATACTAGCAAGAATGAATTATCATACGTCAGACTTGGTTGACTTTCACTGCTTCCAGTTGATTCAGTACAACCTGCCGATATTTGAACCCCTCGTGATTTGTCAATCATAGGGTCTGTATTCGTGCAAATCATATTTATGACGTTTGATATCCCAACAGGCAATATTTGATGATCCAATTGATACTTGCTGGTCAAGGGAATTAAACCAACATAATAAGTGCTATATCCATAGAAATATTGCACTCCGTTGGTTTTATATGCGAGTCCAGTAACCGTAATTGAAAAGACCTGTCTGACTTCAGACTGTGCCACAATATTAAACGTTCCGATTGGCGGAAACGTAGCAGGTGGCGGAACAATGACCAAAGGTTGCACTCCGGCCGTTTGCACGGTAGGAGTCTGCGCCGCGATAATCGAATGCAGGAGCTTCATGCGGTCCTGCCGATTGGCCGGCATGACTGCCGGAACCATCGTCGGCGGAATAGTTTGCGTAATCCAATTAACGACCGGGGGCGCCACAGAAACTGAGGAGCCGACCGGCGGCAAACTGGAGCCGGTAGAAACCGGCACAGTCGCCGAAGTGACAGATGATTGACCAGCGGACACTGCCGCGGACGAAACCGTATGTTTGACAGAGTTATTGGTCAAAGTCGGCGGCAGTGGGGGCTCTTCGAGCACCACCGTCTTGCGCGCTTGGAGCGAGATAGAGACACTGAAGACGACCGCGGCCGTGATGATTGCGAGACTTTTCATAGACTACTTTCCTTTCATTTTTGGGGTTAAGCCGCTATGGCGGCACAGATTTTGTGCGAGTTTTTTCGTTGACTACAATTGTCAAAGAACTCTCACTTTACTTTACCTATTATTTTACCATATATAGAGTAATTTTGCAAGGGTGTGGCTATCTCTGACCTGGCGGGTACGAAAAAAGCGCCTGGTAAAGCGCTTTTTACTATGTCCGACTTAGGGCATATGTCCGACTTAGGGCCTAGGCGGTTTTTTTGAGTGGCAGGCCCATATATTCGAGGAAGGCCAGAGTATGGTTTTTATCTTTTGAAGTAGTGACAAAAGTGATGGATAGGCCAAAGACGTCTTTCAAATCTTCGTCAGCCGTTTCCGGGAAAATGGTGTGCTCTTTGATACCGATGCTGTAATTGCCCATAGAGTCGACGGTGCGGGAAAGGCCGCGGAAGTCCTTGGTTCTGGGCAGAGCGATGTGGACCAAACGATCGAGGAAATCATACATGCGAGCACCGCGGAGAGTGATCTGGTAGGCCAGTGGATCGCCGACGCGGGTTTTGTAGGTGGCAATGGATTTTTTTGCAACACGGGTGGCGGGTTTTTGACCGGTGATTTTAGCCAGACGATCAGCAATGAGGGTGATTTTGGCTTTATCCTTGACCGAACCGAAACCGACGTTGACGATGATTTTCTGGAGACGCGGCGCCTGCATGGGATTTTTAATATGCAAAGTTTCCTTCAGGTTTTTGAAGGCGTGCCCTGCTTTTTCTTTCATTGTGACAAAATTTTCTTTTTTCATGATTATTATTTCTTTTTAGATTCAGAGGCATTTGCCGCATTCGACACATGAATCGGCATGGCGCGTTCGACGACTTGACCCTTTTGGCCTTCTTTGCGAGCACGTTCATGTTTTTTCATCATGTTGATGCCGTCGACCAGGATTTTGCCGTCGCGCGGAAAAGCCGCGACAACTTTGCCGGTTTTACCGCGGTCATCGCCAGAGAGTATTTTTACTGTGTCGCCTTTTTTTATGTTCATGGTAATTAGTCGAAAGTCAAAAGTTTATAAAGTCGAAAGCCTATACGATTTCGGGAGCCTTTGAAGCAATGGTCTGGAAACCGCGCTCCTGGATTTCGCGAGGGATAGGGCCGAAGACGCGGCCAGCAATGGGCTCTTTCTTGCCCTTTTCGATGATAATGACGGCATTTTCATCAAAACGGATATATGAACCGTCGGCGCGACGGAAAGGTTTGGTCTGGCGGACGACGACGGCCTGGAGGACGTCTTTTTTCTTCACCGTTTTACGAGGTTCGGCCTTTTGGACAGAGAGGACGACCAAATCGCCGATTTCGGCATAGCGTTTTTTGGATGAGCCGAGAACCTTGAAAATGCGACCGATTTTGGCGCCGCAATTGTCAGTGATTTTTACGATTGAGCGAGGTTGGATCATGGTGATTTATTAAATGACTTTGAAAGCTTTGTCGCGCGACAATGGGCGGCAAGATTCGATGGTGACCCGATCACCGACCTTTTTGGTGTTGCCGGCATCATGAGCCTTGATACGGGTGGTGCGCTGAATGAATTTGTGATATTTCTGATGTTTCATGTATCGCTCTACGGCGACAACGACGGTGTCTTTCATTTTTGTCGAAACGACAATGCCGGAAAATTGAGCGCGCCTCACGATGGCCGGAGCTTTTGACACTGTATTTTTTTGTGCGGGTGTTGTTGCCATGGATTATTTTGAATTTGCACGTGCGGCGGTCATGATGCGAGCGATTTCTGTGCGTAGAGTACGGCCCTCCTTGACATTTTTGGTTTTGCCGCCGGTGGAACCATAACGAAATGTGCGTAGAGCCGAACGCTTTTCGGCGACTAAGTTGGCTAGGTCGGCTGGGGTTTTATTTTTATAGTCGTTCATGGATTATCTATACTACGCATTTCCGCAAATTATGCAAGCTCGCGGCTGACAATGCGCGTTTTGACGGAGACTTTGGTACCGGCTTTGCGCAGAGCTTCGACGGATTCTCGGTCACCGACGCCGTCGATTTCAAAGAGGATACGGCCGGGACGGATTTCAGCGACAAAACCGACTGGTTCGCCTTTACCTTTACCTAATTTGACCTCTGGCGGCTTTTGAGTGTACGGTCGATCGGGAAAAATACGAACCCAGACCTTGCCGGCTTTGGTGGCGTAGCGGCTCATGACTTTGCGGGCGGCCTCGATTTCGTTGGAGGTGATGCGACCGTATTTAGTGGCTTTTAGACCATATGAACCAAAAGCCAAAGCCACGCCGCGGGTTTCCATTCTGGTGGCAGCCTTTTTAGGGTTGATGCGTTTGGTATGCCACTTGCGATATTTTACTTTTTTGGGAAATAGCATGGTAGTAAAATGTTAGATTTTTGCCGCTGGCTTTTTATTGTTAAATATATCGCCTTTGTATATCCAGACCTTTATGCCGATGCCGCCATAGCTCATCCTGGCGCGATCGCGGGCGAAATCAATGTCAGCGCGGAGAGTTTGCAGAGGAATTCGACCTTTTTTCAGCTCTTCGGAACGGGCGATGTCGGTACCGCCTAGACGACCGGAGAGACGAATACGAGCACCCTGGACGTCGCGATTGGCGGTGATTTTTTCCAGAGACTGTTTCAAAACGCGGCGGAAAGGCAAGCGCTTTTCCAAGCCTTCGGCAATCATGAGCGCGGCAATAGCGGCATCTGATTCCGGACTGCGGACCTCTTCTATGTCTATTTTTAATTCCTGACCGGCCAAATCAATTTTGTTGCGGCGGAAAAGATCCAGAATTTTATTGCGAAGGGCGGTCATTCCCTCTCCCTGGCGGCCGATGATCATGCCTGGACGAGAAGTTCGAATGATGATTCGAATGGATTTCTGATTACGTTCAATTTGAATATTTGAAACATAAAAATAACGGAGATCTTCCTGGAGAAATTCGCGCAAAACTAAATCCGCCTTTAGAGCGTTGCGATAGCCTTTGTTTTCGCTAAACCAGCGACTCTTCCAATCGCGGATGACGCCTAGGCGGTGTGAATATGGGTGTACAGAATGTGACATGTTATTTTTGCTTTTTTTCGGGCGCTGGCGCTAATACAACCTTGATATGGCTGGTTCTTTTCAGGATTCTAGTTGCCATGCCGTGGGAGCGCGGACGAGAACGTTTTAAAACTTGACCGCCATCGACACGGAGCTCTTTTATTACCAATCCGGCGGTATCCATTTGAAAATTATTTTTTGCATTTGCCACCGCTGATCGGACCAAATCGGCTATTGGGTCCGCCGCCTTTTTCGACAAGTTGCTAAGGATGAGCAAAGCCTGTTCGGCGCTCTTGCCACGGACAAGGTTGGCGGCGACACGGACCTTGCGAGGAGAAATTCTGTGATTGTTGAGGGATGCGGTGATCATGAATGATTATTTTTTGTCGGCTGTTTTAGCTGTCGTGGCTTCCTTGGCGGCTTTGGCGGCATTGACTTCGGCCTCTTTGGCCTTGAGTTCGATTTCTTTCTGCATCTTGCCACCATGGCGAAGGAATTTTTTGGTAGGCGAAAATTCACCGAGGCGGTGTCCAACCATATCCTCGGTGATTAAAACGTCTATATGGGATCGACCATTGTGCACGCCAAATGTAAAGCCGACCATTTCCGGTGAAATGGCCGAACGACGATACCACGTCTTTATAGAACCCGTGGAAGCGGGCTTTTTGCCGGCGATTTTGGCCAGGAGTTTTTCCTCGACAAATATACCTTTTTTGAGTGATCGTGCCATAGTTAGATAAAAAACAAGCCCCGGAGAGCGTGCTAGGCATCTTATCAGAGACGGGGTTTGGAGTCAAGAAAAAAGAGGGTATGACTCTATTCTTTTTCCATTAGACCTTTGGCATAATTTATAAGATAAGCATAAAGAGGTTCGCCTTCCTTGACGAATTTATCCAATAGGACAAATCTTAGATCCAGATATTCATGAGCAAGTAAATTTCTCAGGTCGGAAAAAGCGGCGATTTTATGAGCAACCGTTTCATCAAAACCATCCAAAAAAGCCAAATCCGCCAAAATAGTTTTGTAGGTCTGAGGAATAGGTCTTTTTCTAGATGCAATTAAAATTTTACTAATATCAACTGATGCTGTAGCCATTGTCTCAGCCCATCTTTCAATATTTCTTTTGATGTCTATGTTTCTTTCATATTGCTTTTGATCTACTGTGGCAAATTTTTTGAAATCCGGCATTTGATCACGCACAAAATCAATCAGACGGCCAAGGCGAACTTTGTCGTTCGGCGATAATGAGTTTGATCGCTCTTTTATTTTGATGAAATCAAAAACAAATTTTCTAAAGTCTTCTGACAAATCATTGACTGCGCTTGAAAGTCTAGAAACCAGCCCGTCATCAGATGAATAGACTTTGATACCTTCCACCAAAACTGCGGAAAACAAAGTCGACGGTGCCCGATTCAAAACCACCATATCAGTTTGTCGACCAATCAAGCTTTCCAAATCTATTCCAATTTTATTTTCGTCAGGATAATGCTTTGTTGTCTCATATTCCAGGGCACGAGTGCTAGGTTTAAAATATATACCGATATCTACATCAGATTCTGAATGAGCTTTGTCCTTTGCGACTGAACCAAAAAGATAAACAAAGGCTACATCATCGCGTTTTTTGAAATATTCGCCGAGTTTTTTGATCAATTCAGCTTTGTTCATGATTGAAGCCTATCATAAATTTCGCTTCACTGCATCTCTCCGGAAATGCGTTAGGCTGTCTTTAGAGTAGCTGACAATTCCCATTTCGGATTATCACAAGTCAACACGCTGTATGTATCACAATTATAGTGTGGCAGGAATAAAAAGACAATTGGGAAAAAATTTTCCAATCAATGCTTACAATTTCTTATAAAACATTTTAAAGACATGTTTTTGAAACTCAGCTATTTTCTTGCTTTCGATGATCATGGCGGTTTCTGAGCCGTAGTCGATGAAGGCTACTTTGTCTCCATAGATAACCTCGGTTACGTTGTGATCGAAAGGACCGAGATCGTCTGGCATAACCTTTACAAATCTGTCGAGCTTGGCAATTTTGTGCTTGGCCGTCTGGCTGTTAGTGATGACTTGTCGCTCGAGTTTCTTCTCGTCGCGCATCTTGCGATAATTCCGCGGCACATATTTATCTTTTTTTTCTTGACCGTCCGCATTTGAACTGATGCGATAAAAGACGTCACCTTTTTTCAGACTGCGGACAATGTCATCGAAAACCCTTTTGGTGCCGTCCTTCCCTTGCAAAAAACGCACTCTGGGCTTTTGATCATTCGCTGAATATTGATCCTCAAGGTCGGGCAGCGCCTCAAAAAAATCAATACGCAGGTCGTCAAACATCGTCTCTAGCCTGTTCGGTGGCTCGGCCATATATATAGTACGCTTGGCTCTGCGGGTCTGCGTGATCAGTTTTTTTTCAAGCAGAGAAGGAATGGCCTTGTAGACCAGAGGCCTATGAATCGAGGTTTTTTCAGATATTTTAGCTATATGAGACGGCCCAAGCTCCAAAAGAGCCAGATATATGGCGCTTTCGTGCTTTGTAAGGCCAATTCTTTCAAGTATCTGTTTGGTGTTCATATTTTTAATAAGTGTAATTTTTAATTACTGCAATTATACACCATATTGCCTTGAAAAGCAAGTTTTATGGGCGATTGTGTGGATAATTCAAATTGAAACACTAATAATGTAACAATTAGTTACATTTAAATAAAGCAGTAGTACGGCTTAAAATATAGGTTTTCAAGCAAAATCTACCTTTTCTCTTACAAATACACAATGAAATCCAAGCAGTGTCAATGACATTAATGTATGCTTTCTCCAGAAAACAAACAATAAAATAAAAGATCATCGGGTTGTTGGTGAACCCGAAAGAGCCCAAAGCCGGGGCCAAAGGTCGAGAGGAAAATTCCCAAAGGTCTCTCAGTCAAGGTGGATAGCGCAACATGCTACACCTTGAGAGCGCTCCTCGATCACGGCTGCAGAAAAACCATACCGCAATAGCGCGGTACGCCAAAGATCATGGCGTGAGGAGCGAGAGTAGTAGGAATCCGAATCCTTCTGTCAAATAGACAAGTAGATACTGGCAAGGACCTACGAAATCGCTCCACGATCACCCTCCTCCGGTGCGAGCCGGAGCTGATGAGCCCAAAAGGGCGAAAGGGTAAAAAATAAAAACAAAATGAAAATAGAAATCTTCAAATCACTGAGAAAACCTGAATCGCATGCTAGATACCTCGAGTTTGTTCGGTCGGTAAAACTGCCAAAATGCTACCTCTGCGAATCAAAGCCGATCAGAGAATACAAACACTGGAAGATAGTCGAAAACCAGTTCCCCTACGACGAGGTGGCCGAGACAACCCACATGGTGACGCCGAAACATCACTCCAAGGAGCCGGAGCTGACGGCAGAAGAGATTGAGGAGCTCAAAAAAGTGAAAGAGGATATCCACAAAGAGTATGACATGATCCTAGAGAACGCGCACAAAAACAAGCTGATACCCGGACACTACCACCTCCACCTACTCATCCTGAAGGAGCAAACGATGGTGATGAGGGAGAGTGAGCCACAGGACAAAGTCAACATACTCGCGCGATCGGCAACTGCGATGAAAACACCTTGAAAACCACAAGTCTGTCCCGAGGTACGAAAGCCCTCGGCTGATGAGTCCCAAAGGACGAAACAGAGCAGTTCTTTACAACAACAAACAACCAAAACGAAAGGACCACAAATGAAAACCTACAAAATCATCGGATACGCGCTTGGGAACTCTATCAAGAAAACAGGGCTCGACATACCAGTGCCCGACGAATGGACACTGCGAGTGACAGGAAGCACTTGCGCGGTGTTCCGCAGGGGCAAGGCGCTAGGAGGTGGGACAATCGTGCAACGCGAGCGAGTAACATGGTTCGAGCCACCGGTGCTCAAGGTTGCCTACAAAGGGACGCTCGACGACATGAACGACACATTCGCGATCGTCTGCGAGGCAAGCGAACAGGAAATCGCGGACGAACTTGCGGAGGATGGTCTTGACTTTACACCAAAACCAAGCAGTGGATCCGACGAAGGCGGGATAGGTCGCAACTGGTATCCGATGAATCCGGCGATGTTCCCAGGTCTTCGATGAACAATGGCAAGTTGTGAGTCTTGCGAAAACTCACGACCTGCATCCAGATCGATGCAGGCTCTGTCGCAGGGTACGAAAGCCCCTGCCTGACGAGTCCATAAGGACGAAACAGAGAAGCTCGTTGAAAACCAAATAACAAAAGGAATATTATGAAAATGATAGATTATGCTGAAACCATTAAAGACATATGTAACGAGTATGCCACATGTTGGGGAAATGACGTCACCTACGGGCACAATGATCCTTACAAAGCCAACAAGTATCTCGTCAGTGTTTTTGAAAAACAAGCGCCTGAAATGCTTGAAAAACTCTCGGCTTCCAAGAATCCGACGGAACTATTCGAGCGATACTACAGGATCCTGTCTGCCTGTTGGGACAAAAAATATGCCAATGAGAGATCAGCAGTTATAAGATTTATATCCAAATTAGTTTCAGATTTGATTCAGAATTACGAGGACGATCTGACCATCTCTGAGATTTTTGAGACACTGCTGATTCAAGATTGGGCTACTTCTGGTCATAACCAAGGCCGGTGGAACAATAAACTCATACAGAGATACATCGATCTA
>JAGWNR010000102.1 GCA_028871265.1 Patescibacteria group bacterium | reverse complement strand
CATGAATCATGGCGCCGACCACGTTTGGCGCATGCAGAAAATGCTGGCCCAGAGATTTTTTAGCGATGAATGTCATGGGTAAAGTATAGCAAATTTCGTGCACGAGGTGTCACCTCGTACACAGCCCAAACAACATTTGGTATGGTATGATTTATCCATCCTTTACAAGAATTAAATTTATCTTATGAAAAATCTAAAAGCTGTCGTGTCTGTGGTTGTAATTATGTCTTTTGCCGCCATCGCCGGTACTGCCAGCGCTTTGACAATAGCTAATTTTCCGGCAGGTTTTCAATTTACCAAAAATTTGTCATACGGTATGAACGATTTGGACGTGGCCAGATTGCAACAAGTCCTCAATTCAAATCCCGCTACCCAGGTTGCGGTTTCCGGTAACGGTTCCCCTGGACACGAAACCTCATATTTTGGCAGTTTGACAAAAGCCGCTGTTATCAAATTTCAAAATCTATATGCGACGGCAGTTTTGGCACCGCTGGGGCTGACATACGGCACAGGATATGTTGGATCGTACACCAGAAATGAGTTAAACGGGTTGCTATCCGGAACAGTTACACCGATCACGCAAAATACTGCATCTGGTGCTAATACCGTGACCCAAAACTCGACCGTTGCAGTCGCGTCACAACCCCAATATGGTAGTTATTACAATAGTTATAACGGAAATTACAATGCGAACTCAAACACAAACACCCAAACCGCAAATCCCAGTGTTTCTATGACGGCAAATGGTCAGAGCCAAATTCTATATATACCGGCCGGCACATCTGTAACGTTTAATTGGATGTCATCAAACGCCACGTATTGTTCCGCTGATCAAAGCGGCTCGAATCAATTACCGACATACGGCTCCGACACGTATACAGTAAACCAATCCGGTACTGTGACGATATATTGTTTCGGGGCTTCCGGAACAACGCCGGCGTCTTATTCAATCTATGTAATAACTTCTTCGTATTCGTCAGGTCAAACAGCCTCATCTCAATCAAATACAAACAGTGGTTCTGCCAGCTCTACAAATTCCAATTCATCTGCAAATACAAACACTCTGGCAGGATCAAACACTTCAAATTCCAACAACACCAACACATCACAAAGCTCAACATTCTCTCAGACTTTACCCATGATTACTTCATCTTCCCTCTCCTCTAATGGATCCAGTACGTCTTACGGCGGTATATCGACTATATTAAACGCGGCGAAAAGTTTTAAAGTTACTGAAGTCTTGGATTCCGGAGAGATTTCATCGGTGATTCCATGTACATTTGATCCAGGCAATTTTTATGTCGATCTGAATGTGGCCGGTGCTAAATCGATAATTTCCTCATCAACTGCTCTATATGCTGCTTCGTCAACAATTTATCAAAACTCAACCTATGCCAGCTCAACGGCTTCGTCTTCTCAATATTTGAAAAACATGGCAAAGGCCCAGCTGGGAGATAAACATTATGTTTGGGAATTAGGAACATCACAACTTTATAATGACTTTAATGTCCAGAACAAATCCGCGAGTACTGCCTCAACCAGCGCCGGTTCAACTGGAATATTGTCTTCTAGAATCCAATATGGCACTGAACAGCCTGCGTTTGTGCTGCCTCCTCTGGGCGTTACTATCGATTTTGTGGCCAAACTGCAAAATACCTCATGCGATCCACAGGGCGATGGCTATTTGATTGAAAAGGCATATGTTCGCGGCACACTACCGTCACTACCATCGTTCTAAATGTGTGAGGTGTCACCTCGCACATTAAAATAGTCTCAAAAGGTAAAAAACAATGAATTGCACAGGATATATCCAATATAATAGATGGTGGTCTTTCCAGCCCGGTTTTTTGTTGTAGAGGAAAATAAACAACAGAGCAATCAACCCGTACCATTCATAGGAACTAGTCATATAAAAAGACATAAGCGGCAGATAGAAAGTTTGCAATAAAATATAATTGGCAAGCCATGGAAGTATTCCTAAAATAAATACTTGAGATATCGCCATATAGACAAATTTTTCGCGAAATAAATAAAACATCACCACAGATAATACTCCGGCAGCGCCGTAATCACTATGAATCAGATCGGCAGCACCGGCCGCCACCAAAGCAGTCGCTAACCACAGCCATTTATTTGGATATTTTTGAATGACATAAATAGTCAAAAGACCCAGAAGCAAAGTAAAAAATACGTTCAAGTATAAGAGCGGTTGACCAATCATCAGGTTTGCCAATGTAAAAGGAATTTGAGAGATCAAGGCGAAAATAAAAAGTCTTTTTAGGTATGATTTTATATCGTGTGTGTAATATGCGCCGTTGGCGATTAGCCATGCGAAAAGCGGGAAAGCCAATCTGCCGATTATGCGGAGCAATATAATCTGCGGAAATAAAAAAGCGCCGA
>JAGWNR010000101.1 GCA_028871265.1 Patescibacteria group bacterium | reverse complement strand
AATTCATCGTCATCACCCGATGATAAATTTTCGAGCGAAACGGATTTCTTTTTCCGATACCAATCGATGATTAGACGATGCGCCACCGTGAATAAAAACGCTCGCATATTGGTCATTTCGTGACCCAGTGTGAGACTCTGCCAGAGACGCACAAATGTCTCTTGGGTCAAATCCAACGCTTGATCTCGATCAGAAACTCGTAAGAGACAGAAACGAAAAATTGCATCCGATTCATCTTCGTACGCCGCGGTAAACGTCTTTTTCGATGTAGGTGGGTTCGACATAAATGACGTTTGAGAAAGAAAAATCTTTCTCAAAGATCCTGCTGAAATAGTATACGCCGTATAAAAAAATAGTCTATATGCTAAAAAATGGCGTATTTATTGCATATTTTCTTTAAACATGCTATAAATTATCAACTGTGTTTTCAAAAATACTCAATCACAAAATAACCCTAATCATTGCCATCGTGCTATTTATTGGTAGTTTGGGATCAATTGCCTACGTATCACTTTTCCCGCCACAATGGCATTTTACAACCGCCACGGCGGTCGAAACCTCTCTACAGGAAAAATTTACCGACCAGGGCGTCGTCGAATCGGACAATGATGTTTCTCTGTCCTTTCAAAACGGTGGCACAGTTTCGGCGATAGATGTCGGCGTCGGCAGTCATGTTTCGGCCGGCACCGTTCTAGCCTCGCTAAACCAGAGCAGTCTGGACGCCCAATTAGCCAGTGCCCAAGCGGATGTAAATTCTGCACCGGCGGCAATTTCAGCTAATGGCGGTACCGCCTCGCTCTCCGGTGTATCGCTCACCTCGACAATACAAGACGCATATTTGAAGAGCGAGGATGCCATATTGAACAAATCCGATTTGCTCTTTACCAATCCGACTTCGGCCAATCCGCAAATCACTATTTCAATAGATTCGTTTCAATCTCAGTTAGACATTAACAATGATCGCATAGCTATCGGCGATCGATTGGCCAGCTGGAAATCGGATATTGCAAAAATGGGTAGTTCTACACCGAGTGAGACTATAATCAGCGAATCAGCAGACAATCTATCATTTATACAACAATTTTTGGCCGTTCTATCAGCCAAAACAAATCGTTTGACTGTCGGTAATTCCGGTATGACACAGACAGCTATTGCCGCCGATATTGCCGACATTAACGCCGCTCAAACCGAAGTTAATGCCGCGCTATCGGAATTCAATTCAGCCCATACGGTCTTTGAAACTGCTAACGGTGGATTAGCCAAAGCATTAGCTAATGTCAACCTCATTCAAACAGAAATGGCCAACAGTGAAATCATTGCGCCTTTTGACGGTATAATCGGAAGCATCATTCCAAAAATAGGCGAGGTTGTCGGTGCTGGTACACCGGCAATCACCCTTTTGAGCAATGGTACTTACAAAATTGACGTCTATGTGCCAGAAAATCAAGTGGCAAATATCATGGTCGGAGATACCGCTACGGTAACTTTTGATGCTGACAAAAATTTATCCGCCACGGCCACTGTAGCTACCATAGATTTATCACCGACAACCGAAAACAGCATAAATGCATACAAAATCACTCTTTACTTTTCTGCAGCAGACCAGAGAATCCGATCCGGTATGACTGCAAATGTCACCTTGAACGGCAAAAAGGCTCTAAATGTCATTGCTGTACCACAATCAGCCATTATTTCCAACAATGGTTCATATTTTGTCCTGGCCAAAAATGCATCCGACACTTTTACTGAAATACCGGTCGAAACCGGGATAACTACCGACAATTTTACCGAAATACGATCGGGACTAGATGCCGGTACGATCGTGGCGGCGTTTGGTACTTCACATTAAAATAATGAATGACAAAAAACAAAACATTGCAACTGAGTTTAAAAAAGTCGAACAAGGCGTCGAAGGCGACATAAAGCGCACCGAAAAACGTTTTACGATTTTTGGCTGGACTAGCGCCGTAATTTTCATTATGACTATTACAGCCGCGTTAATTGCATATTTCATGGTTGTCAATGCTCGCGTCTATATCGAAAATTCCGTTATTCAGGCGCCGGAAATCGATCTCTCGCCAACTGCCCCGGGCATACTGGAAAACGTCTATGTCAAAGCCGGTGATTCAGTCACAGCAAACCAGGTTGTGGCCAGAGTAGGCGATGAATTGATCAAGACAAAAACGCCAGGCATTATTACCAAAGCCGACGCCGTTTTGGGCGCACAGGTTTCAGCCAATGAAACTGTTGTTGCCATGATTGATCCGACACAATTGCGCGTCATGGGAAAAATCGATGAGAATAAAGGTCTCAATTTAATCAGGGTTGGTCAGCACGCGATTTTTACTGTCGATGCTTTCGGGTCAAAGGAATTTCAAGGCATTGTGGACGAAGTCAGCCCCGAAGCTCAAGCAC
>JAGWNR010000100.1 GCA_028871265.1 Patescibacteria group bacterium | reverse complement strand
CCGGCTTCATGAATTTATATGGAGCTACTTCGTCGGGATTTTCGGAAAGCGATTTGATCAAGGCTGTTCGATAGGCCACACGTAATTCTGTGTTGACATGGACGATTGCAATGCCGGATTTTATCGCTTTTTGAACCAATGCATCGCCTTGGCCAGAACCGCCATGCAAAACCAGCGGCAATCCGGTGGCGGTTTTTATTTCGGCGACACGTGCCGGATCGATTTTTTTGGCGGAGAGAGTGGCCTGCATACCGGCTTCCAGTAGACCGTGAAAATTACCGACGGCCGGCGCCAACATATCGACGCCGGTTTCAGTGACAAATTTTTTAGCATCCCCGGCAGAGGTCAATTGAACGCCCGTAGGAACGGCTGCCATAATTTCGGAGGATTGACCGATGTAGCCCAGTTCCCCTTCAATTAAAACTGTGTGACCAAGATTTTTGGTGGCGGCATGAGCATAATCGACACACTGTTTGGTAAGTTTAATATTTTCATCCAGCGACAATTTGGCACCGTCAAAAATAACTGCGTCAAAACCGGCATCGACTGCTGTTTTTACTTTTTCAAAAGAATAAGTGTGATCAGCGTTTAGAAAAATCGGCTGATGGCGTTCCTCACGAATACTTTTCACAATGGCGGCGGCTTGGCGAATGCCGACATAGTCACGTTCGCCTTCGGAGACACCGATAATGACAGGCACGTTCAATTCCTGGGCGGCATCGGCTACCGCCCAAATGCCATCCAGAGTAGAGACGTTAAAATGGCCGATGGCGACGCCGGCAGTGCGAGCTTCTATAATATATTCAAGTAAAGTTTTCATGCGATTATTGTAGCATGTTTACAAGGTCTGACCTATGTAAAAGTACAAGGTCTGACCTTGACCTATGCATTGTACCAAGGTCTGACCTATGTAAAAGTACAAGGTCTGACCTTGACCTATGCATTGTACCAAGGTCTGACCTATGTAATAATTTCTGTACAAGGTCTGACCTTGTACTATAAAATGCCATTATTCAAAAAACCTTACGATTTAATCGCCATTGGAGATATCGTCATCGACGCTTTTGTTAGACTCAAGGACGCGCATGTGACTTGCAAACTTAATAATGAAGATTGCGAAATTTGCATGAAGTTTGGCGACAAAATTCCCTTTGAATTTGATCGCGTTATCGCCGGCGTGGGCAATTCGCCAAATGCGGCGGTGGCGGCGGCACGACTGGGACTGCGATCGGCGCTAATAGCCAGTGTTGGCCGGGACGAGCGCGGTCAGGAATGTTTGGCGGCTCTTTCGACCAACAAGGTTTCGACCGATTATATTTCTACGCAAGCCGGCAAAAAAACTAATTTTCATTATGTCTTGTGGTACGGGCCGGAGAGGACCATACTGGTCAAGCATGAAGACTTTGCTTATTCCCTGCCAAAAGAACTCCACAGTTTGACGCCAAAATGGATTTATTTATCATCGATGGGTGTCGCTTCGGAAAAATTCCACGATGAAATTGCCGATTATCTGGAAAAAAATCCGTCGGTCAAACTGGCCTTTCAGCCTGGCACTTTTCAAATGGAACTGGGCAAAGAGCGGCTGGAGAGAATATATGCACGGACCGAAGTTTTTTGCGTCAATGTCGAAGAAGCTCAGCGAATTCTAGGTGTTCCGGATAGCGATCGCCACATCAAAAGTCTCTGTCAGCGGCTTGCCAATCTGGGACCAAAAATTGTTCTGCTAACTGATGGACCGGAAGGTGCATATTTATATTTACCCCAGGAAAGTGGTGCAACCGCACTGTATCAAATGCCGCTTTATCCTGATCCAAAACCGCCATATGATCGCACCGGTGCCGGCGACGCCTTTGCCTCAACTTTTGTGGCGGCGTTAGCCCTGGGTAAAACGCCGCTCGAGGCTTTGACCTGGGCACCGATTAATTCAATGTCGGTGGTGCAAAAAATCGGCGCCCAAGAAGGTCTTTTGACTAGGCCGGAATTGGAACAGTGGTTAATAAAAGCGCCGGCGGATTACAAGGTTAGACCTATGTAATTGTTTCTGTACAAGGTCCGACCTTGTACAGAATTGAATTTTCCGGTCTTGCTTCACCCAAATAATCTGCGAAACTTGAATACTTGTAGTCTTTCGAAAATTCAATGGCCTCATCTCTAAGCTCCAACCTGGCTTCTTTTGTAAGTTCAGGCCTAGCAATACAAAAAGGGTTCACATGGATATATTCTACGACACGCTGCAAATATTCTTCGTTATGCACGTGCCTAAATTGATATTTCCCTTGGAAAATAGTGCCCGGATGACTATATTTAAGATTATAATACATAGTATACGCAGTCTTTAATTTTTTCATAAATTTTTCAATTCCACGTTCTTCTTTTTCGAAAAGTCCCAAATGGAAATGGTTAGGCATAAGACAATAAGCATATATATCAACTAATGTATTTGGTCTATCTAACGAAA
>JAGWNR010000005.1 GCA_028871265.1 Patescibacteria group bacterium | reverse complement strand
TCATTGCATTTTTTCTTTTTTCAAGTTCAGCTGTACTAGCCGCCGGATAGAAATCTATATTCTGAACAACATACCAATATGTTCTGATTCTTTCTGATTTGTCTCCGCCAACTTGATGAGATATAAAGTCAAATAATTCCGCCCATTTAGCGTTTTTGGGTAAATAATCGTGAGATTTAAAATTCGGAAATAAATCAACAATCGAGTTACGGAGATTCT
This sequence comes from Patescibacteria group bacterium, assembly GCA_028871265.1. Lineage (GTDB taxonomy): Bacteria > Patescibacteriota > Minisyncoccia > Phycocordibacterales > PALSA-1337 > JAGWNR01. The sequence continues at coordinate 13,517 of JAGWNR010000005.1, read as the reverse complement.
CACCATCGATAAAAATACAAACTCTTTTGAATCCAAACATCCATACAGTATAACACAAAAGCAGGCTTTTGGCCCGCTTTTGCTTCAAGTTGAGGTATTCCTCGGAAAATTCCGAGGTTGCCTATATCATAGTACGTAATATGTTTAAAAGTCAAGCTCATGCTGGGTATATTAATTTCCTAATACCTCCCCTTCCCATACACAAACCCCGCTACTTTGCCGAGAACAGTGACAATAAAGGCCACCGCCAACCATGGATCCAACATGTGTCGCGCCAAGGCTTCATAGATGACACCAACCGCCATGACCAGCGCGCCAGAGAGATAGGCAAAACGCGCCGCTACGTGCCGGATCAAAACATCACGCTCGTCACCACCATTTTCGCGCCATATGAAAGCGGCAAAACCGCCAAAGACCACGATGAAACATACGATGAGCGCATAGAGCAGTCCCATCGGCATCCAGTACGGATTCCAGAGCAATGCCGCAAGCGCAATGAGTAGTAGTGTGACTATAATTTCGGAGGTAAATGATTTCATAGATAATTTATTAATAAATAAAAATTTTGCATTTTACACTTCAAATAAATCCTCAACCTTGACCTTGAGTCGCCTGGCAATCCGGATAGCCAGAGAGACCGACGGCACGTATTTACCCTTTTCAATGGAAATAATCGTCTGCCGCGACACGCCGACAGACTCCGCCAAGTCTTCTTGGGTCAGGTTTGCCGATAAACGCACTTCTTTCAATGAATTATTTGCCGTATGAAGCATGTTCGTAATCATAATCTAATAATATAAGTAATTCAATTATAGAAAAACCCATCAATCACTCGATGGGTTTTGTGTTGGAACTAGTTCAGGGCTACGTTGTCCTTTATGGAACTTTGTATCCATCAATCGCCCTTGAAAATCCATTGAACCCGGCATTTTTTAGACCAATCCTGACAAACAATTCAACTCTTCTGGCCCGTTCATTTCTATCCTTTGGTTCACAACAAAGCGTGAACATTCGATCAACAATCGCGCTCGATATCAGACCCAAACGACGACTAGTCATTTCATCAAGATTGGTCATTCCTTGTTTGAAAAACCAATAGGTTTGATATGTAGCGATAATCTCATTAGGATTCATCGTGTTTACACTGTTGAACATCGCAAGCACTTCTGCCACGATGACGTTACTGTCGGCTTTGGCTATGTGTTCCAAAGCGGTCAAGAACTCATTTTTCATAGGTTATTAAATACTTTGCACCTAACAAAGGTTACCATAATTAGTACAATATGTCAATTTTTTAAAGCGCCTTTATAGCCGACAGGACATTAACGATGAGCATGCTGGAATCGATTTGGCGAGTGTCTTGATTTGAATGTAAAACGACAACTGCGACCGGGATAATGTCGCCATTACCATCCGGCAGATTGAACAGCGACAGCATCGTCTCCCCCGCCGCATCGGTGCGACCGGTTTTGCCGCCCAAATAATGCGGATCGTAAACAAAAGGATCGATGTTGACAAAATCGTGCGCACCATGATCGGTCGTCGTGGAGAGACTAAATTCCGGCGTTCTGGTTATGCCTAGCAGCGCCGGTTGTGATTTATACAAATATCTGGCAAAAGCAAATAAATCATCAGCCGAGGAAACGTTGTACGGCGAAAGCCCTGACGGATCGGTAAAGTGAGTTTTGGTCAAGTGAAGTGAAGAGGCGACCTGATTCATATCACTCATAAAATTGACATAGCCAAAATTATTGGCGAATGATAGCGCTGCGTCGTTAGAAGAAATCAAAAGCATTCCTTTTTCCAGATCCTGTGCCGTGAAAGATTCACCCGGATACACATCGCCTGCTTGCTCGTAGCCTGTCACCGAAGACGACGCGATAACGATAGTTGAATTTGGATCAATATATTTGTTTATTACAATAGAAGCAAAAAGTTTTGAAATAGAAGCGATTGGTTCTGTATCGTTAGCGTTTTTTTGAAAATAAATTTTACCGGTATCCAAATTACCGACCAGATACTCATCCGCAGTTATTACATCTCCAGAAGCTTGGGCTGTTTTATTCGGACTGGACACGGACTTGATACTGGAACCTGGATTTTTATTTGCCGTCGCAGATTTCTCTGCTGATGTGACTTGCGAAACCACAGAATCCAAAAAAGAGGTGTCTACTGGGTTGGTTTTTGATTCACGAGATTCAGCAATTGTAACTCTGGGTGGGCTAGGAGCACGACGAAATGATTTTTGAATAGAAATAACAAGCCCCATGACTAGCAGGATGCCGCAAATTATCTCTATAGTTTTCAAACGTTTATCACCGGGCATGGATTAAGTATAGCAAGAATACGCGATAGAAGTTTAAAACGTTGCAATTCAAGACTGAATGCGCCCGTTTTATACTTGACTAAATGGTATAATACGTGGTATAATAGCCAAGCAGTGCCAAATTGTTGGCACACAAAATTCAACCCTTGAAAGGAGTGCACATTGAAAGAATATATGTTTTACGCAGCGAACGTCTTGCTTTTCGCCATTCCACTGGCCCTCTTCGAAATCTGGCTTGATGCCAGTGGAAAGAAGAAGGGACCGTGGGGAGACACAAAGTTTGTCGATCCATACTGGGGCAAGGAACTGAACGTCCCTTTCTTCAACCTGATGTTCAGCCACCTCACTCGGTATCACATCGTCCTGTTCGGCTACATTGGTCTGGTTATGTTTGTAGCCGAATACATTGCAATTAAGCTCTTGGCCGATCGTGGTTGGATCATTGCATCGTTTGGAGAAACAAAAATAGTTGCTCCAATCTACATGGTAAATGTGCTCGTTGGAAATATGGTAACTGAAGATTTCCTTTGGTTCGCCATTCAGACAGTCACCGGCAAACTTGTCGGTTGGGGTGAACCGCAAGCTTTATCGCGACTAACTCACGGAAACTTCAAGTGGCACGAGAAAGGCGGCTTCTGGCCGATTGTCCCAGGCACATCATGGCCGATCCTCCCAAAGTTTTACTTTTGGGTGCCGGGCGTTATCATCATCATCTTCATCATCGAACGGCTAGTGATCCATTACTGGCCGTGGGCATGGTGTTGAAAGTTCAAGAAAATTTCACAAACTGCCGGAGCAATTCGGCGGTTTTTTACTTAAAAACAATAAACTAGTGCTTACTCAACCGGAATGGGTGGCTGGCGATATTTGTTAGAAAAAATGATGCGAAAAAAATGGAAAAGATAGCGAGAAAGAGTGCGAATCGCACCTTCATGTTTCAGTCTGCGAGCAGAAACAAGGACCGACAAAGACGGATCAAAGACGACCTTGCCGCGCGTGGCCAGACGTTTGGCGATGTCGGTATCATCGCCCCAAAAGATAAAGCGTATGTCAAAGCCACCAATATCGGCAAGGGTCGAGGCTCGCATAAAACTGTTCCCGCCGATCATGACCGCGCCAACACCGAACCACTGAACTATGTATGAGGCAGCAACATAGAATGTTCGTTGAATGAGGAGTGTACCAAAGCGTAAAAAAGTACCGCTATCATAATATATTTGTGCGCCACTCACGCCAACAGTTTTTTGATCAGAAAAATAAGCCGCGCCCCTCGAAAGCCAGTCGATTGGTGGGATGGAATCGGCATCAAGCGTGACAACAATATCACCAGTCGCTTCCCTTCTGCCACTTTCGCGCGCCGCCGAAGTGCCGCGCTGACGCTCGGAAATAACCTTTGTGTTAGCAAAAGATCGAGCAATATCTGCCGTTCGGTCAGTCGAGCCGTTGTCAACCACAATCACTTCAAAATCGGCATAATCCTGAGCAGAAATCGCCTGAAGCGTTTTGCCAATATAATTCTCTTCGTTATATGCCGGAATAATTACTGATAATTTCATGGTTTTATTTTAGCGTACCTCACGCCATTCTTTGGTATATGCCTCTCCACGCGTCATCATCGACACGGTATTCATAAACCACAATGACAAAAGCTTGGGCCAGCCGACCTGGTGTGCTCGACGGCCAGTATGGAAAACTTTGAGCCGATGATCCAGCCGAACCCTGCCCTCTTTGGCTAGACGACCGAAAAGCTCGACATCTTCGCTGGCCACGAGTCGTTCATTATAACCGCCAAGTTTTCGAAACACATCCGTGCGAATCATTTGAAATTCACCGCCGGGCGATGTGCCGATGCGAAGTACGTCATTCACAAACATCATCCATATATTTTGAAGGATAAAGACTGCTTTGTCGGCAAAAGTCTCATGTTCCGGCAAAACGCGTAGCCAGCCGGTCAATGCAACAAGCCGGGGATTTTTCTTGAAATCATCGGTCGCTATAGTAAAAAAATTATCCGGATTTTTGACACTACAATCGGCGTCAAAGAAAACCAAAAAATCTCCTTGCGCTGCGGCGGCACCGGCATTGCGACCAACAGCGATGTTCTGTTTGATGGCCGGATCAGCTGTGACCACTTTGTCAGCCAGTCGCCCCGCTATTTCTAGGGTATTATCGCTGCTATTACTATCGGAGATAATAATTTCGTGAGGCAGAGAAAAATTCTTCTTGAAATTATTGAGGGTTGCTTCAATAATTTTTCCTTCGTTTTTTGTCGGAATTATAATTGAAATCATGGAATGAAAAGTGGGCGATTTTTATTTGTCTCCTATCTTTGAACCGATATATTTACCCCAACCCATGAGACCGACGAATATGACTGTAATCATAGCAATCAGGAAAAGAATGCCCAGGTAACCGTTGATCTGTATATATAGATCGCCTAGAGCATATCCAACCAGCAACAAAAAGCCCGTCCATACGAACTGCCCGATAAAGTTTAACAAAATATATTTACGGAACGGAAGTTTGACAATACCGGCCGTGACCAAGGTGACCAGCGCAAAGCCCAGACCCATCGTCATCTTTGAAAAGAGCAGGATGGAATTCTGATATTTATGAAAGACGTGTGTAACCGAGGCGACGCCGGATTCGGTCAGACTGAAATATTTGCCAAAACGGCGAATAAAAGGATGACCGAATTTTCGGCCGATCCAGTACCAAAAGGTGTCACCGATGAGATCACCGGCCATAAGGGCAATGTATATTGGTGTGAACGGAACCAGTGCCAATTTGTAAAGTACGCCACAAATCATGGCCAAAATAGGCCCTTCGGCAAACGATGCCAGTGCGATAATAAAATATGACCAGTAGTTATGATTTTGAACAAATCCGGCAATCCAAGCTTCCATACGCAACATATTACTTTAGTTGGCAAAAATATTCTAGGAATAACTTGGAGACGACCAAAAACCGGTCGACTCCGGTTCTGATCTGCTCCGCAACCATTGTGAGCTATCTCACGGCCACTATACCATTGCCTCCCGGTGATATTTCACTAACAGCCGATACCATGATTCGATTTGATTCGTTTTTGAATACTTGGTAACCAGTTTTATAATCGGTATAACTTGTGTAATGATAATTATTACTTGGATCAGGAGATGGATCGAATGGTAATACCGGTAAATAGGTAGGAACAAGACATTTAGCTATATCGCCACTTGCACTATCAGACTGAATTTTTTGTGCATTGCCGGTAATTTTACTAAAGTCAAAAGAACTCCCATCATTGCAAATCATAGCTCCCCCATGCTCTGTCATATTCTGATCAATAGCATCCAAAATGGCCGCAACATTGGCGGTTCGTTGTGAATCGCGCGCCAAAGCAAACTGGTGCGCCGGATTGACGGCGACGATCGTCACGGACGCCAAGATTGAAATAATACCCATCACGACCAAAAGCTCGATCAGGGTTAAACCGGACTGCAAACTACGACTGACAAAATGTTTTTTCTTCATATTTTTGTAAGAAAAATTAATTAATAATGAGTACTTTATTTCAACTGCGCTCGGACATTATGTACGCGAGCGTCCACATACCCCTAGCTTGTTGAAATAATGGTAAAAGTATACCGAAGAGAGATTAATACGGATTAAAAAAATATTAAAAAATTCCTAAACTGAGGCCAGACCTTGGCACGTGCGAGGATGTGCGAGGTGTCACCTTGACATGTGTGCGAGGTGTCACCTTGACATTTGACAGATAACCAAAGTTTGTGTAGCATAGTAATATCAGTCAAGTTCGCCGTCGGCGGACTTGTTTTATTAAAAAGAAGTCGAAAGTCTATAATGTCCATAAAGTCAAAATGCGACGCATTCGACTTTACAGACTTTATGACTTTAAGGACTTTATAGACTAAAATCATGTTTGATCTAAAAACCCTACATTCAGTTCTCGGTCAATTAGAAGAAGAGCGCGGCATACCGCGCGCCAAAATGTTAGAAGCGGTCGAGCTTGCCTTGGCCACCGCTTACAAAAAAGAATATGGAAAAAAAGGCCAGATTGTGCGTTGTGTCTTTGACTCTGCCAGCGGTAAAACCGAATTCTATCAGGTCAAGGTCGTCGTCGATCGTGACGGTGTCATAATGGAAGACGAAGAAGACACCCAGGATTTGAAAAATATGGACGAAGAGAGCATCAAAGTCCGCTACAATCCCGAACATCATATTTTTCTCGAGGATGCAAAGAGAATTAAAAAAGACGCCATCGTCGGAGATGAAATAATATTCCCTCTGGAAATCAAGGGTGACTACGGTCGCATCGCCGCCCAGACCGCCAAACAGGTCATCATCCAAAAAATTCGTGAAGCTGAAAAAACCTCTGTTTTGGGCGAATACGGTGAAAAACAAGGTCAAATCGTTGCCGGCACCGTCCAGCGCGTCGAGCGTGGCGCTATTTTTGTCGACATGGGTCGAGCCATCGGCGTCATTCCTTATGAAGAGCAAATCCCAACCGAACGCTACCGCCAAGGCGAACGCATTCGCGCCTACCTATATGCAGTCGAAGAAAGTCCTCGCGGCATCGTCCTCAAACTCTCACGCGCTCACCCACAAATGCTAGTCGAACTGTTCAAAATGGAAGCACCGGAGATCGCCCAAGGCATAGTGGAAATCAAGGCGGTCGCCCGCGAAGCTGGCTCGCGTTCCAAGGTAGCCGTTACATCAAAAGACTCACACATCGATCCGATCGGTTCAATGGTCGGTCAACGCGGCGTACGCGTCTCCACTGTGACCAGCGAATTAGGCGGTGAAAAAATTGACATTATTGATTGGAATGATGACGCCGCCAAATTCATCGAAGCCGCTTTGTCACCGGCTCAAATAATTTCAATTGACTTGCACAACGCCGAAAAGAAAGCGACGGTTAAAGTCGCCGAAGATCAACAGTCTCTGGCTATTGGTAAAGGCGGTCAAAACGTCCGTTTAGCGGCAAAACTGACCGGTTGGAAAATAGATATCCAGTCTGTCGGTGGTATAATGAAACCGACAGAACCAGCAGGAGAAGTTTCAGCTTCTTAAATCTCTACCATGAAAAATAGATCACGTTCATATTTGACTAAAATTTTTGCGACAACGATCATTCTCACCGCCGCTCTTTCCACGGCCACAGCCCATGCCGCTTCACCACACAGTATTTTTGGCGATTGGTTTTCTGCAGTCTTTAACTGGCATCCGATTGGTAATGTTTCCAATATGTTGGAAACACGACGCGACAATGTAGAAACCGGCGCCGCGGAGCGAAATCAAATGTTGATATCCAGAAAATTATTTGGCTCCACAAATTCAACATCGTGGTCAGGAACAGGCTTTGCCTCGATGACCGGATCACTGGAAATACCTAAAACTGTATTTGATCAAGAAAAAACGATTATTACCGATAAACTGATAAAAGCGATTAATGTACTTGCTTCAACCAGCGATAGACTATCGACTTTTATTTCTACTTCTGAACAAAACGGTAATGATATGAGCGTGGCACAAGATGCTTTGGACAAGGCTAATACCGATGTAGCGACTTTGACCCAAGCGTTAAGTACATTTTCCAGCGATGAACCGACTATTTCGAGCGATGGAACTGTCGACGCCAGTAATGCTCAAAACGAACTCAACAACCTAGTTTATAGTTATAACGTTGCTAATGCGGACATAGAATCTGCCTTGCGCGCCGCCGGCAGCAATTCAACCGTACCATAATTGACTATGATAGAAGAGCCTTTGACCAACAAAAAAAGTCCGTTCGATCTGGTCTCCGGCCGAGAATCAAATATCGGTCCTTTTGTCGGTATTCTGGCTATTTTGGCAATTCTGGTGGTCGGTGCGTGGTATTTTGGTAGCGAACAAGCTGGTCAAAAATCGTCTAGCAAAATAGCGACTACCACAACCATTGTTATCCATCGATACATACCGCCGACAGCAACGACTACGGCAACAGGTAATGCCGAACTTGATGCTATCCAAAACAGTCTCAGAGATCAATCTACCAACCTAAACAATTTATCATTTTAAAAATTAAAAGTTGCATTCAACACCACTTATCGGTAAACTGCACACACCATGAAAAAAATATACGAAAACTTTTCAGTAAAAAATTTGGATAAAAGCCGCGTCGAAATCAGCGCTTCCTTGCCGGCCGAACAGTTTGACGCCTGTCGTACAGAAGCCTTGAAAAACATCGGCGAAAGCGTCACCATTGACGGTTTCCGCAAGGGTAAAATACCGGAGAATGTCTTGGTCCAAAAAGTTGGCGAAAAAACCATTCTAGAGGAAATGGCGGAAATCGCTCTGGGAAAGACATACCCGGATATTATCGTTAATGAAAAAATTGACGCTATTGGCCGGCCGGAAATACGCATCACCAAACTGGCCGCAGGCAATCCGTTGGAATTCTCGATTATTACGGCAATCGTGCCAGTAGTGACTTTGCCTGACTATAAATCAATAGCTGAATCAGTCGAAAAAGCTCCAACAGATGAAAAAGTCACCGATGCCGAGATCGACGAGGCCATCCTGCGCATCCGCAAATCTCACGCTTCGCATGAAGGCCATGATCATGACAAGATGACCGCCGAAGAGCACGAAAAAGCTATCATGGATGCCTTGCCGGAACTAACGGACGATTTTGTAAAAACATTGGGCGATTTTGCCGATATTACTGATTTCAAGTCCAAACTCTCGATAATGATTGCCGAAGACAAGAAAAACCAAGCGCGCGAAAAACGCCGTATTGCCATTGCCGACGCCTTGCTGGAAAAAACCTTACTTGAATTACCGGATGTAATGATCCAGAGCGAAGTCAATCGCACCGAAGCGCAGTTCAAGGCGGACATAGAGCGAATGGGTATTAAATTGGACGACTATCTGAACCATGCCAAAAAATCAATCGAGGATTTGCGTGTCGATTGGAAACCAGCCGCCGAAAAGAAAGCCAAATTGCAGCTCATTTTGAACGCGATTGCCGAAAATGAAAAACTAAATCCGTCACGTGAAGAGATCGCCACCGAAGCCGATCACATCATCGAACACTATGCCGATGCCGATCGCGAGCGCGCCGAAATCTATGCTGAAACAGTTTTGACCAATGAGAAAGTGTTTCAATTTTTGGAGAAAGCTTGATACTTAAAACACCATCTTGCTCAATATCGCCACAACGGCAGTTTCGGCGCGTAAAACTTGCGGACCGAGACAGACGACCGGAATTCCCTTTTCTTTAAAAAGCGCGATCTCTTTTTCCGACCAACCGCCTTCCGGACCGATTAATACCGATGTCGGACTTAGGGGGTGAAGTCCGACATCGGGCATTATGTCCGACTTCGTATGAAAAGCCAGTATTTTCAAGTCCGAATGTTCACTCTCCAAGAAATCAATCGCTTTATAAAGCTCGACAACGTCGTAAAGTTTGGGAACTGTGCCGCGACCGCTCTGCTCGCTGGCCTCGGTGACAATTTTTTCTAGCCGCTCGATGTTCAATGACTTCTTCTCACTGCGCTCAGCAATGATAGGCAAAATATCCGTCACACCCAGCTCCGTCGCTTTTTCGGCAATCCATTCAAAAGTATCCTTCTTCACCACCGACGCGCAGAGCCACAGCGGTCGATTCGGCATGTAACGGCTGGACTCGCGGCGTAATACTTCAAATTTAACAATATTTTTGTGAAAATCTACGATGCGGCAAAGGCAATCAGTGCCATCACCGTTAAATAAAATAACTTCATCACCCGAGCGCAGGCGAAAAACCGATTTCATTTGATGCACCACCCCTGGGTCGGCAAGCTCAAAAATCCCCTGCTCCGGAATTTGTTCGTTCGTAAAAAATCGATGTAATCTCATGTTGGTTGCGAAATCGTGTATAAAAGGTATTATATCAGGTATTAATCGCAATTGATAAATAAAAACCGGTCAAAAGTGCAAACCAGTATTGACTTTATAGACTTTTGACTCGGTACTTTAAACTTAAACCCATGTCTATATTAATTCCAACTGTCATCGAAAAAACCAATTACGGCGAGCGCGCCTATGATATTTATTCACGCCTACTCAAAGAAAACATCATTTTCCTCTCCGGCCCGATCGACGACGCCGTCGCCAACACCGTTATCGCTCAACTGCTATTTCTGCAATCACAAGACCCCAAAAAAGACATATCGCTATATATCAATTCACCCGGTGGCTCTGTCGTTTCCGGTTTTGCAATAATCGACACCATGCATAATATAAAAAACGAAGTTTCGACCGTCTGTGTCGGCATGGCCGCATCCATGGCCGCTGTCATCCTCTCCGCCGGCAAAAAAGGCAAACGCTTGATCACCCCGAACGCCGAGGTCATGATTCATCAGCCGCACGGTGGTACCGAAGGCCAGGCTTCGGATATTGCCATAACCGCCAAACATATTTTAAAGACTCGCGAAAATTTGAACAAAATATTAGCCACCAACACCGGTCAACCATTGTCAAAAATTGAAGTCGATGTCGACCGCGATTTCTTCATGGACGCCAGCGAGGCTAAAAAATACGGCATTGTAGACAAGATTTTGTAAGCTTCAAATTAGAAAACCGGCGAAAAATCGAAAAAGATGGCCAAAAATTGGAAGGCCTGACGAGGGTTTTTCTTTTTTGACACTGACAAAAAATCACAAGAATCTTGTGATTTTTTACATGCAACATAAAACAGAGGCGGCGGCACCTACTGTGTCTGCTTTTTGGCTGATTTATGAATATAACCGATTGGTTATGTTGCTAACGATTTCAAAATTTGACATAATTTATATAGTATGATAAACCTTATTAAGGTTTAAAGTCCAAAAACTAACAAAAAAAAACGAAAGGACATATATGACTGTTAAATCAGTTTGTTATGAGGCTATGGAAAAACTGTGCAAATCACAGGATTTTGGCGCCGCAGCTGCTGTTCGCGACGTTCAACGTCTGGTAGATCCGAAAGGAACCAAAGAATTGAAGCCTAACCAAGTGAAAGCTGTTAAGGGTTTCCTCAAGCTTGTGGCGGCCACTGCTTACTCTTGAACAACCGTAACCACTGTTGAACCAAAGCGCTACTGCGATCAAAAATCGAGTAGCGCTTTTTACTTGCTTTGCAAATCTCCTAACATATTGTATGATACAGACATTACTCGAATTTAAATTTTTGAAACCGCTTTATTTGGCTCCCATGAATCACTTTCCCCTAAAACCCAACCGATTGACACGAAAACCGTACCGACTTTTACACAAATTGCTTCATCGAAGCCTCTAAGGCCTTTCACAACCGAATATGGTAACCAAATTAACCGTCCTAATTTTTGCCGTTGTGGCAGGACTCATCGGACTTGGCGTCGGATATTATTTGCGCCTGATCATTTCCCTCGGCAAAAAAGGCTCGATGGAAATCGAGATCAAGGAAATGCTACTAACTGCCAAGGAAGAAGCAAAAAAAATCACGACCGACGCCGAAACCAAAGCCGTTGAAGTCCTAGAAGAGACACGCAAGGAAATCCGCGAAAAAGAAGATAAAATTCAGGAATCCCAAAACCGACTAGTAAAAAAAGAGGATTTACTGGATAGACGTCAAGCCGACATCGACAAAGAAGCCGAAATCATAAAGGATCGCGCCGTTGAAATCCGTCAAATCAAAGAACGCGCCGACAAATTGGAAGAGGACAAGAAAAAAGCACTGGAACGCATATCCGGACTTTCTCCTACCGAGGCCAAAGCCGAGCTTTTAAAGACAATTGAAAAAAATGCCGAATCGGATCTGCTCTCGCGTATCAAAAAATTGGAGCAGAGCGGCGAAGAAGTATTGGAGAAAAAAGCCCAGGACATTTTGGCCATTTCCATCCAGCGCATGGCCAATTCTGTCGTCGGCGACATTATGTCAACCGCTGTAGCCATTCAAAATGATGAAATAAAAGGCAAAATCATTGGCAAGGAGGGTCGCAACATCAAAGCCTTCGAACGCGCCACCGGCGTCGAGGTTTTAGTCGATGATACGCCGGGCATGATCACCATTTCTTCTTTTGATCCGGTACGCCGATATATCGCCAAACTGGCCCTGGAAAATCTGATCAAGGATGGCCGTATTCAGCCGGCAAAAATTGAAAAAGTGGTAGAAGAAGCCCAGGCCGATATAAATAAAACAATTAAACAAAAGGGTGAAGAAGCGGCGTATGAATGCGGTGTCGTTGGTTTAGATCCTCGCATTTTACTTATTTTGGGCCGTCTCCATTTCCGTACCAGCTACGGCCAGAGTGTTCTCCAACATTCAATAGAAATGACCCACATAGCCGGTATGATTGCCGAAGAGATCGGCGCCAATGTCGCCGTGGCCAAAGCTGGCGCACTATTGCACGATATCGGTAAAGCCTTAGACCATGAAGTCGCCGGCACACACGTAGAGATCGGTCGTCGAATTTTGCAAAAATTTGGTGTAAGCGAAGACATTGTAAAAGCCATGCAAGCACATCATGAGGAATACCCTTATGAAACAGTCGAATCGCGCATAGTTCAGACTGCTGACGCCATTTCCGGTGCTAGACCCGGCGCACGCAAGGACAGCGTGGAAAATTATCTAAAGCGTCTCGAGGAGTTAGAGGCGATTGCCAATTCATTCAAAGGTGTTGAGAAAGCTTATGCCCTTTCAGCCGGCCGCGAAATACGTATTTTTGTTAAACCGGAAGAAATGACCGATTTGGAAGCAAAAAATACCGCCCGCGAAATCGCTATGCGTGTTGAAAAAGAACTGAAATATCCGGGTGAAATAAAAGTCACCGTCATTCGCGAAACTCGCGCCATCGATTTTGCAAGGTAAAAATTAAATCTCAAAATTATCTTAATTCAGCGTGTAATTCAGAGGCCGTACGAGCGCGAATTTTATCTTGGATGGCATTGACTTCATCATTGGTGAGTGTACGTTCCGGCGAACAATAAACGATGCGGAAAGTATAGCTGACCTTGCCTTTACCAAATTTTTTCTCATTTTCATATTTATCCAACTGTTTGACTTCTTCGATCAAATTGCCGGCATATTCACGCACAATCTCGAAATAACTGTTTAGAGAAACGCTTGAATCAACGATGAAAGAAATATCGCGAATAGTACTAGGATATTTGCTGACCTCCTTGTATTTAGAATCAATATCCTTGA
>JAGWNR010000099.1 GCA_028871265.1 Patescibacteria group bacterium | reverse complement strand
CCATAAACTATATTCTGACCGACTATATGGGCCTTTTGAAAAAAGACCACGGTGAGGATTACGCGGCTTTTATCCAAACTATCGAACCGAAACAGTTTGCGGCGTTATTGGAAATGATTGCTGAAAATCAGCTCTCCTCACGCGGAGCAAAGGATTTGCTGGCCATTATGTATCAAGGCGACCATCGTGAACCCGGTGTCATTGCCGAGGAAATGGGCTTGGTTCAGAAAAATGACGAGGGCGCGCTCATTAAAATCGTCAATGAAATCATCGCCACACACCCGACCGTGGTCGCTGATTACAAATCTGGCAAAACCGTTGCCCTGCAATTTTTGGTCGGGCAGGGAATGAAGGCTAGCAAGGGCTCAGCCAATCCTGGAATTTTGAAAAAGATGTTTTCGGAGTTACTCTCGAATGTCTAAAAAGAGTTTTATAAGGCTTTATTATTAAACAGTGCAATTGTTGCAATAAATTGAAATTTTGTGGATAAATTGTTGATAAAGTCCATATTTTATTCACTTTTACCGTTATTGCACATTAATTTATATGCTATACTGGTAATCGCTAATAAACGAAAAGTTTCTGTGGTGATTTTAAAAAATTTTTAATAAAATATTATGATCCAAAGTACCTTCTCCTTGATGCGCCAAGCGTTGGTCGGTGTGCTAGTACTGGCTGTTGCCTTTATTCTGGTAGAACCAGCAATGGGTGAAGCACAAGCCGCTAGTAGTCAATTTACTGTTAGTCAGCAAGTGAATGCGCAAATTGCCTTTGCCACACCGGCCTCGAATGTGACGATGTCTCCGGCGCTTGGAGGTTTGACCGGCGGTACTTCTAACGGATCAACCCAAGTAGTAGTGGTCACAAACGATTTGGCCGGTTACTCTATGACTCTCCAGGCTAGTTCGTCTCTGGGCATGATCAATACGGCCAGTTCGACTTACTATATCCAGGCATATAAAACAAATACAGCCAATGTTCCGGATTACACTTTCGGAGTAAATTCACCGAATACGGCCGCTTTCGGATACAATGTCACTGCACCAGCCTCAAATTCTGGTGATGTCGCTGCATTATTTAAAAATAATGGATCAGGTAACTGCAATACCGGTTCAACAGTAGATGGAGTTCACTGCTGGCTGAACTCTTCCACGACACCGGTTACAATAGTTAATCGAACAGCACCGACGTTACTGAGCGGGGCAACGACCACAATAAATTTCCAGGTTACAATTAATCCAAATCCAAATCCGATGATTGCCAGTGGTACCTACATATCGACGACCACCTTGACGGCTACGCCTTCTTAATAATTCGATGAATTTACCGCTCTTGATAAACCAAAGGAATATCGCCAGAATCCTTGGCGGGTTTTTCCTGGTCGCAATTGTCGTCGTTTTTAGTTTTGCAAATCATGTTATGGCTGCAACTATTGTGTCGACACCAACACCAACCGGTATTACTTTTGCGCCACTACCAAACATGGTCAACTACCATGATTTCGTTGTTGGCCCCGGCAAAACCGAACTGACATTGTCGCCGGGGCAGTCACAGGTTGTTGATTTAACTATCGCCAATCGTTTGGGATCTGACAAAACTTTTTCAATCAGTGAGGAAGATTTTACCGGATCAGATAACCCTAATCAGACTGTGGTACTGTTGGGTTCAGATCGCGGACCATACTCATTAAAGGATGACATTCAAATACCGGCTTCTAAATTAAAAATCCCGTTTGGACAAAATGCCACAATACCCATCACTGTTTCGGTACCGGCCGATGCACAACCAGGGGCACTGTACGGCAGTGTTTTGGTGTCAGTAGTTTCTGCTCCCGGAACGACCACCACCTCCGGAGAAGTTACTGCCTCAAACCCGGTCATTACCAGAATCGGCACGCTTTTTTTCGTGCGCATTCCCGGGGCGGTTGATACGGCCGGACAATTGGCTGGATTTTCTCTGTCTAGCGGACCGATTGTTTGGTCGAGCTCGCTCAATAAAACCTCGCCAATATTTTTTGACATATTATTCCGCAACACCGGCAACGTTTACTTGACACCATCAGGCACGATTACAGTAGACAACATCCTGGGATCGCCCATAGCCAGTGCGCCGGTGGACGCTTGGTTTGCTATGCCGCAGTCATTGAGATTCCGCCAGGTGGAGTGGGACCCGATGTTTCTGTTTGGCCGCTATACTGCGCATTTGTCGGTGTATCGCGGCTACAACGATTCTACTTCTAACGCTACAACTACCGACGTGGCCACGCTGGTCTTTTGGGTCATTCCATGGAAACTCATATTGCTGGTCTTTGTCGGCTTGATCGTCATTATCTGGTTCTTGCGCTGGGTATTCTCACATATTGCCTTTGTGTCCAAGAAGTAGAGTCCGATCGATGTCCGACTTCACCCCCTATGTCCGACTTGGGGGATTAGGTCGGACTTAGTGCCCATGTCGGACATCGTGTGAATATTTGCTTGACGACAGAAAAACAGTCTT
>JAGWNR010000098.1 GCA_028871265.1 Patescibacteria group bacterium | reverse complement strand
ACTTTGCACTTTTGACTTTTAACCTTATACTGACCTCATGGCATTTATCGACGAATTCAAATTTCATGCGCGAGCCGGCCGTGGCGGCACCGGCGTGGTGCGTTGGCGCCATGAACATAGTAAGGAATGGTCAGGCGCAAGCGGCGGCAACGGCGGCCGTGGCGGCGATGTGCGCGTCCGAGCGGTGCGTGACCTAGGTATTTTGGAGCGATATAGAAATACCAAGGAGTTTGCGGCGGAAAATGGCGGCGAGGGCGAACGCAACTCCAAACATGGCAAAAATGGCGAAACCTTGGTCATTGATCTGCCGATCGGTTCGATTGTTACTGATCATCGGACCGGTCACACTTTTCAGTTGCTTGATGAAGGAGAGGATGTGCGCATTTTGAAAGGCGGCGCCGGCGGACTGGGCAATGAACATTTCAAAGCTTCGACCAATACTACGCCCATGGAATTTACCACCGGATACGCAGGCGAAGAGGGCGATTTTTCCGTGGAGCTAGAGCTGGTCGCCGACGCCGGCTTTATCGGCTTGCCCAACGCCGGCAAATCCAGTCTTTTGAACGCTCTCACCAACGCAGACGCCAAAGTCGGCAATTATGCTTTTACTACTTTGGAGCCGAATTTGGGTGCGCTTTATAATTTTGTCCTGGCTGATATTCCAGGTCTCATCGAAGGTGCCTCCGAGGGCAAAGGTCTGGGTCATAAATTCTTGCGGCATGTCAGACGCACGAAAATGATCTTCCATTTACTATCGTTGGAAGCGATGGATAAAGAAACACCGTCGGATACAGGTGTTTCCGTCATCGTTTCAAATTATCAAACGATTCGCGCCGAATTGGAACATTACGGTCATGGGTTGGCGGAAAAACCCGAAATAATAATCTTGAGTAAAACCGACCTGGTTTCACCTCAGACAGTCGCGGTGGCAAAACAAGCCTTGCAATCGTTCAAAAAATCTGACGACATTTTATCGGTGAATATTCTGGATGACGCGGCAATCAAACATCTCAAAGATGAGATAATTCGTCGGCTGCGAGCGGCGTAACGATGGCATTTTCATTACGGTCTTCTCCTAAATAATCGCGCATGCTGGAATATGCATACACACTACTGTAATCAATAGCCGCAACCAAATCGGAATTTTTACTCTTTACAATTTTCTGACCATTGCCGACAAACGGTTTCAGGTGAATTTCTCGAATCAGTTCACGGACACGTCGATTGTTGTCGATTTTTTTGATTCGGCAATTACTCTCAAACAGAGTGCCGCGATGATGATATTTTGCGTTGAAATACATTGAATAGGCGGTGGAGCATTTGTGCACAAAACGATGAATGCCACCGGGCTCATTTTCACTGAGTATCATTTGGTAGCTATTTGGCAATAGACAGTATGCGATGATAGAAACCGGCGGTCGCAATCGCGGCATATTATATATTTCATTTCTCTTTAGGCGAGAGAGGGCTATAGGCGCAGTCGAGTTTGCGATATACAGCAGATTAATAAATCTTTCAAAATCTTGTTCATCACAAAAAATATCGGTTGCATGCGCGCCGTTATTGGATACCAGCGACATTGTGTATTTTGTAGATTTCGATAGTTTCATTGGTTTATAATGGTTAATTATTGTATAATAGCGACTGCTGTAGTATACGCCGCGGGGTATTAAGAAATCTTAAAAAAATATTAAAAAATTCATAAAGAAAAGTTAAAATTTTCCTAAAATCCTGTTTCATGTCCAAAAAAACCTTTATTCCTACGATTGGTTTGGAAATTCATGCCGAGCTAAAAACAGCCTCAAAGATGTTTTGTCGGTGCAAAAATGACCCCAATGAAGCCAAACCAAACATAAATATATGCCCAATTTGTCTGGGACACCCGGGTACTCTGCCAGTCCTTAACCACGAGGCGATTCGACATGTCATCATGGTCGGGCGCGCCATAGGCGGTACAATCGCCGATTATACCGAATGGGACCGCAAAAATTATTTTTATCCGGATATTCCAAAAGGCTATCAGATCAGTCAGTACAAATATCCGTTGGTCAGTGGAGGAATGATTTCTGTGCAAATACAAGGTCAGACCTCTGCAAATACAAGGTCAGACCTCTGCAAGTACAAGGTCGGACCTTGTACGGATATTGCCATCACACGTCTTCATCTAGAGGAAGACACCGCCAGTTCCATTCATGATGCGCATGACACACACAGCCTGGTCGATTTCAACCGCTCCGGTGTGCCGCTATTGGAATTGGTAACCGAGCCGGTCATTCATTCGGCGGGTGAAGCGGCGGCGTTCGCCAAGGAATTGCAGTTATTATTGCGAACGCTTGGCGTGGCGGAGGCCAATATGGAAAAAGGCGAGATGCGCGTGGAAGCGAATGTAAGTGTGGCAGAAGTCGAAAGTACCGAGTCGAAAGTCGGAAGTAAAGATAAAGAAGACTCGGGACTCGGGGCTCATGACTTTCGACTAAAAAAACTTGGCACAAAAACCGAGGTTAAAAATTTGAATTCATTCC
>JAGWNR010000004.1 GCA_028871265.1 Patescibacteria group bacterium | reverse complement strand
AAATTGGTGAGATTCTGGGCATATCCGGAAATGCCGCTTCGGTCAGGATTAACAGAGGACTGACTGAATTACGTCGATTGACCGGTTACGCACCAGAGGAAAACAGTGCCGACAATAATGATTTACTGACATGAATGAAAATATTTTTAATCAAGGAATAAAAAATTTAAAGAAGACCATCGTTCTAGGGTCCGATGAAAAACGTTTTATGCTAGAGAGGATAGCCGAAGCAGAAATCGAGAGGGAGAGTCTGGATATAGTGTCGCCTATGTCGTGGTATTCGATTTGTCGCTGGACAAAAGGGCATCCTTATTGGTCATTCGCGACTTTTGTGGTTTTGCTGTTGCTTATGTCAGGAGGTGGCGTGACCATGGCGGCACAAAGCGCTTTGCCTGGTGACAAACTCTATCCGATAAAAACCAATATTTTGGAAACAGTTGAAGGTGCCGTAGTGGCCAATACGCCGAATGCCCAAGCAGTCTGGCATTTGCAGGAAATCAGCGCTCGACTAGGAGAAGCTTTTCAACTGGCCGCCAACGGTAAACTGAATGATAGCAACGAAGCAAAATTGCTGAATCAAATCAATGACCATTCGGTTGCGTTTTCCAAAGCCGCTGCAGCTCTGGACAGAGAAAATGCCACGGCATCAATATCAATTATTTCCAATTTCACCACAACAATGAATCGTTATGCCAAAGCACTAGAAGCCATAGCCACTACGACGACCGACGTAAACCGTGGTCCGATTTCAAATATTGCAAATGCTCTTCAGAAACAAATTACTCAAATTGGATCATTGATTCCGCGATAATAACCGGCCAAAATGGTGCCGCCCAAGGCTGGTTTTGTTGCTGTCCAGCTTGATTTTTTGGTGAAAATTTGCTAGGTTTTACTTAAACAAACTAGAACAAAAACAAACAAATAGAATATAGAAAGGAATTTTTATGGAAAAAGAATATCATTGGCATATTGATGTTTTCAATAACCCAATGGCTAATAAAATGATTGCCGACGCATTTGGTCTAGCGCAAAATCCGGACCATGCCGGCGAAGCGGTTCTTTGCAAGGACGGAAAGAAAAGAAATCTTTGGAATTTGGCCAATTATGCCGAGGCCATGCAAAGTCAACGCGCCCTCATTGCTAGCAGACTCAAGTGTCAAGTCTATGTTAGCTTAGGCATCAAAGGCAAACCGCATCCATGGAATCCTGCAAAGCTGGGCTCAAGGTCTTCTCGCGCCTCAAAGATTGAACAACAAAATTCGCCAGTAGCTCAACTTTCAAGCGTTCACGCCTGAAACTTTTCCGGATAAAACGCAAACCGCGACCCAAAAGGCCGCGGTTTTTCAATTTGTGTACAAGGTCAGACCTTGTATTTTATAGGTCCAACCTATGTAGTACAAGGTCAGACCTTGTACTAATCCAATTTTGCAGTAATTACCAACCGTTCGTCGTACGTCCTTTGATCTGGCAACCAATTGCCAGTGCAAGTGACCAGCATAATATACGAACCGCTCTCTCTGACTGTGAGAGACGGCGTAGAAGTGCTGTTGTAGTCGTATTTGGCGATATCGGTTACGGTAAAGTTTAATTTTAGGCCGCCATTGGTAGTTATGTTGACTTTGTCGCCAACTTGGACTTGATCCAGATGTTTAAAGACACCGGCAAGTCCCAAACCATTATCGACGTGACCATCGATAATAGCCGTGCCTTTTGTACCCGGAATCGACGAATGATCATACCAGGCCACGCTGGTAAAATTGTCCGGTGTGCCGATCGCTCCATTCGCCGTCGTGCCAACATTTTCAAATGATGCATTGACTCCGATTGATGGTATAACCAATCGTTTAGGATATGAAGCGTTGACTTCCGGAGAAATTTTTGCCTCCGCCACAGCCGTGTGCATGCTGGAATTATTGGTCGGTATAATGTCTGTAACAATACCGGTGATTGGATTGACACTACCATCAGGATGATACACCGCGGCGTTGGTAAAGGTGCGCACAAAGACGACCGCTGCGATGATCGTCAGTATGCCGGCTATTGATGTTTTTAGGATTCGTTTCATGTGATGTTTGCCGTGTTACGGTTATTTTCTGCTCAATGTATTAGTCACTTAGGCCGAATCTGGTCTGCTTGAACACATATGTTGCTCCGATTAAGACCGCAAAGCCGGAGAACAATAGGTAGAGCCAATTTCTAGTGGCAAAACCGCCCAGACCGGTATTCGGTACGCCCGGTGTCCCGCCGACCGATGAACTATAGCCCAGTGATACGCCGGCGGTGCCATTAGGATCGTTGACTGAACTGCCGCCGTATGTGCCCGTTCCCGGTTCATAATAGACGCCGTTGCCGTAATAGCTGATCATTTCTGTGCCATTTGGTGCCAGATAGTAAGTGCCGGCAGGCAGTGCCGCTGTACCGGCATTAACTTGTGCGCCGTATTGATTGTAAAAGACTGGCATGGTTGCGGTAGAATATGTTGTCTGAGCGCTGGCCCCGGCTGCCAGAGTCAACGCTAGCGCTACAATGCCACTACTGACGATAGTATAGATTTTTTGCTTCATGATTAATGTTTAAAGTTTAAAGCTGATAATCCCGACCTTTACAGGATAACGGTAGTTGTTATGGTTTCTTACAATGTGCCTGACCGTTTTGCTATACTTGGGTCACATGTCTTATAGTATTTATTTTCGCCGTCGACGACGCAGTCCGTTGAATAGACGGCAATATTTGATAGATAAAGCTTCAGCGCGTTTGTTTGTCACCAATCGTCTGGCGCATTTCTGTGATGAATATGCTCGGCTGGATCCTTCTTATGGCGATCGTATGCAATATGGCAAAGTGGCTATCAGGAACCAACGCTCGCGCTGGGGCAGTTGCTCGGAGCGGCGGAATTTAAACTTTAACTATCGTCTAGTGCGCATTCCGGCGCATTTGGCCGATTATGTGATCGTTCATGAACTGTGTCATTTGGTGGAATTCAATCACGGACAAAAATTTTGGCAGTTGGTGCAAAAGGTGATTCCGGATGCTCTCGAACGGCGCAGGGAACTGAGGAAGTTTCGGATACAATAGTGTTTTTATAACAACAAATTATCTCTCTGTGGAAAAGCCGAATGGCGCTTTGTGATATTATACTGTCGATGACAACTCCTTTTGACATAATGATCGATCCGCGAGGATTTGTTTTGATTGCACTCTCCGGTGATGTTTTAGAAGGCCAGACGGCGACTTTTTCCGACGAACTTAAAAAAGGATTTGAAATGATTCGCGCTTATTCTACCGAACGCAAGGCCAAGATAAAAATTCTGGTTGATTTGGGCAATTTTAGCGGCAAATACAGTGTCGAAGCGATGGAGCTATTTGCCGATTTTGCCGCCGATGACGCGCCGTATGTCGATAGATCGGCAATTTATGGTTTGTCGGCAGAGATACGTGCCGCAGCTAAAATCACCACAGCCATGTCTGGGCGCAAGAATATTTCTGTTTTTGATAGTAGAGAGAAAGCCCTAAAATGGCTAGGTATAGAGCCATAAATCTACTTTAAATAACAGTATTGACAATCTGTCAATCATTTGCTATAATTGTACCAGCGTAAAGTCGGGTTTGATCGAGGAAATCAGCCAGTGACTTTACAAAAACAAAAACATACAGAAACGAAAGAGAGTTTGAAAAATGAAAACGAAAAACACAAATGGACATTTTAATGTCCAGAATGAACATGCACACACCAGAACAATCTTTGGAGTCGTCCAAAGTTATGATGTTGAACGCGGTGTTGGCCTGGTCAACGTGGATGACCCAATGGGCAAGTGCAGCTGCTATGCTTTGCGTGCCGAGAATGGGCCTTACCACGTGATTCCCAACGGCACGGGTCCCAAAATTGGCGATTACAAAATGAGTGCAGTGGTGTTTGCACCAAAGCCGATGGATACGGCGGTCGTCCAGATTTTTGATCATGACGGCGTGTTGTATCTGAAGCGTTGGTCGTTTGCCCGCGACTGGCTCAAGGTCAAGAATGAAATGGAACAAAGCCGGCGTTTGCGCCGACTGGGCCCGGACAAGTTCATGGCCGCTTTACGCAAGATGGTGACCAACACCAATGACGCCGTGAAAAAATCAGTGGCGATGCCCAAACGGACTGCGCCGCGGCCGTTCAGCACTGTGGTTTTTCAGAATCACTGCACCGCCTAGGCGCGTGATTCTCAAAAAGCCCGATTGATGGATTAATTTCCAGAGATCGGGTTTTCTTTTATGTGTGTAATATTAGACATTTAGTATTTCATAAAAGTGGTGCCAAGCTTGTGAATGATTACAATAAATTTGACAAACTGTCATAATAAGCATAAGTTTGTCCATAGAAAGGTATCCGAAATATACCCCAGTAAGGTACGGATAACAATTATTATGAAAGATAGTGTTCCTAAAGGCTTTAAGGGTTTAGCGTCTTTGAAAGAACAGACCCACAGAATGGTTAATGGTTTATACAATGAGCAAGACAGAATGGAAAAGAAACTTGAGAATTTCAACTCTAAACTTGAAACTAGGAGGCTATTTCAAGAATTGGTTGATTCCTGTTTTTATTCACACACCCTTGCTTCAAGGGTTGGTCCAAGGGATCATGACGGTAAATACTTTTTCATTAACAAAAAAGGAAACTACGTTTTGGTGAGAGAGTTTCTGGAGGAAGGTAAACTTCCCAAATTCAACTCCGGTTCCTATAATCAGACACCAGTTGTTGGATTATCCGAAATAAGAACGCGGTGTTGTCCTTTTTGCAAAAACCTTGCTTATGTTTTGGGCAAGACAGTATTTTACTCTCTTTTCGACGACGAGGATACCACGTATACAACCTCCGTTATCTGTTTTTCTTGCCAAAAGGCAAAACAGATAAAGGAAATCACTGTATAATTTGATTTGCACACATAACCTAGTTTTTATAACTGGGTTATCTTTTTACAATAATTTCTCTATACCACTCTTCAAATCTTTCACTTTAAATTTTCCAGTTTTTACTTCTTCTTCACCGATGACGATGACAGCGGCAATGCCGTGTTTGTCGGCATAGGCGATTTGGTCGCCGATTTTTTTGTCAGTGAGGTTGACAGAGACATTTTTGCCTTCGGCGCGGAGTTTTGCCGCCAGTTTTTCTGCCTCGGTAATAAATTCTGAGTCAAGAGTACAAATATGAATGTCGGTCGTAGATTTCAAGTCAGGCAAAAGTTTGTGCGTCTCCAAAAAATCACGGATTGTTACATCGCCCATGCCGAAACCCACAGCGGGGATTCTATCACCGCCAAAGAGAGAAGTGAGGTCATCGTAACGTCCGCCACCGAAAAGCGCACGTTTGTTTGCCGGATTGGTGTCAAAAATCTCAAAAATAGTGCCAGTGTAATAGTCAAACCCTCGAGCCAGAGTGGCGTCAAAGATTACATTGGTGAGGCCGGCTTGTTTGAGCGAGTCGACGAGTAAGGCGACCTCCTCGTTTTTTTCAAAGGCCAAGTCAATTTTTTCAGCCGTTAATTCTTTCATCGCTTGCTCAAATTCATCCGGTGCCATCTTTTCCTTACGATCGAGAAGTCGAATAGCTTTTGAAAGATCATTTTCATCTTTGAGTTTGTCGGTAAATATTTTTTCCAAGAGTTCACGGCTGTTTATACGTATCTCGAAATCCTCATCCTTGGCGCCGAAATTTTTCATGATGTAATAGGCCAGAGAAATGACCTCGGCATCGGCGTCGATCGAGTCAATGCCGAAAAGGTCGACATTTAACTGCCAGTGTTCACGCACGCGACCGCGTTGGGGTTGTTCGTAACGAAAGAGATTTGGAATAGAATACCAGCGCAGAGGCAGTCCCAGCTCGCGACGTTTGGCGGCGACCATGCGGGCGACAGTCGGCGTCATTTCCGGTCGCAGGGTGACCTCACGCTTGCCGCGATCCAGAAAAGTGTAGGTTTGCTCATTGACGATTTCCTCGCCGGATTTGGCTCGATAAAGCTCGGCTGGCTCGAGCACGGAGGCACCATATTCTTCATAACCAAAGCTTTCTACGGTATCCTGCCAAACTTTAAAAATATACTTTTGCACGGCCATATCCGCCGGATAAAAATCACGTACACCTTTGTATGGTTCGGTTCCGAGTTTTTTCATGCGATCATTATACCATGTTTTTTATCGGTTTAGTCTAGGGTAGACCTAGCACGTTGCACTTATGCTATACTCAAACCATGAAAAACTTTGATTATACAAAAGGTGTGGCATTTCTGCGCGATAAATTCATACCGTTTGGCGAGGCAAATATTCACATTGCTTCGTCGCCGGTTTTGTATGGATTGGCGGTGTATACCGTTTTTAGTCTCAATTGGAATGAAGGTGAAAAAAAGTTGTATGCTTTTCGTTTTCGTGATCATTATAACCGGCTGGTGAATTCCACGCGCATGATGGGTTTTGACGGAACCGATGGTGCGGGGTTTGCTGCCGCTTGGCCGTATGAAAAATTTGAACAAACGATGTTGGAATTGGCACGAAAAAATAACATTCATGAGGACGCGCTGGTGCGAGTTTCTGTTTTTATTGACGCACTCATTGCTGGTACAAAAATTCATGGTTTGCCGATTGCATTGTCGGCGTATGTGTATCCGCTCGGTCGCATCCTCAATCCTCACGGAATAAATGTTTGTATTTCGAGCTGGGTGCATGTGCCGTCTGCCGCAATTCCCAGTCGCGCCAAGGTCAATGGTGCTTATGCCAATAATTCTCTGATGAAAAACGAAGCGCTTCAAAATGGCTTTGACGACGCGATCGCTCTGGATGTGCAAGGTCGGGTTTGCGAGGGCACGGTAGCGAATCTGTTTTTGGTGAAAGGTGGCGTTCTGATTACGCCGCCAGTTGATGCGGACATTCTAGAGGGTATCACCAGACGCAGTATTATTGCTATGGCGGGTGACCTGGGTATCAAGGTGGAAGAGCGGCATGTGACGCGAGAGGAACTTTTTTCGGCTGATGAAATGTTTGTTTGTGGTTCGTCGGCGCGGGTGGTGCCGATTCTGTCTGTCGATCGAAAGGCTGTTGGTTCTGGCGCGGCCGGGCCGATCACTTTAAAATTTGCCGAAAAATATCTAGCGGCGCAAAAGGGGACGAGCGATGAATATAAAGAGTGGCGGATGGAGGTAAAATAATGAAAAGTTTAAAGGCTTTGCCGCGAAAATGTTTATAGCAGATAAAAACCTTGGCGAAACACCGCTAGAATGTCTGGAGCGTGCGCGATGTGAAAAGGGGATCGCCGCGGACGTGCCAATGACCTATGCCGGACGGCTAGACCCGTTGGCCGAAGGCAAACTTTTACTGTTGGTTGGCGATGAATGTAAAGAAAAAGAAAAATATCTGGGTTTGGACAAAGAATATGAAATAGAGGTGCTTTTTGGCGTAAAGACCGATACGGGCGATATGATGGGACTTATAACAGAGGTCCGACCTTGGACAAATACTATGTCCGACTTATGTACAGAAGTCGGACATCGGGCAAAATTTGCGCAAGAATATCCGGCATTTTCTTCAAAAACAGTCAGTACAAGGTCTGACCTTGGTAAAAAGCGTCAACTCCACGAATTAGCTCGTACTGGTGAATTGCCAGATGAAATGCCGACCAAAGAGGTCGAGATTTATTCAATTGATGAATTAGGAAAAAGTGAATTGAGCGGTCGCAAGCTCGCGGAACGGGCAGCTGAAGCCATTTCAAAGGTGCACGGCGACTTTCGTCAGGAAAAAATTTTGGAAAATTGGCAAACATTTGCGACAGAGCACGGCGGTGAGACTTTTTCTTTTACAAAACTTCGCGTCTATTGCTCGAGCGGCACATATATGCGTGCTTTGGCCGAACGTATGGGTGGCATGGCTATTTCGATCAACAGGACAAAAATTGTCAAGGTGACACCTCGCACCAAGTAATGTCAAGGTGACACCTCGCACACCTTGCACCAATTGGGTGTCAGTCCATGTGGGGTGGGGTATAACCTTTTTTGCACTTTTTTCATTTATAACCAATTGGTTATATTTCAAAAAGAGCGTAAAAAAAGCCCACGACGAGGCGGCTTTTGGACAAAGGTCTATCCTCTACAAGTCCTTACGTTTCGATCTGGCACGATCCAATTCGGTCAAAAATTTCTTGCGCAGACGGACGGATTTCGGCGTTATTTCCAGATATTCATCATCGCGCATCAGTTCCAGACCACGCTCGATGGAAAGCTCGTAATGTGGTACCAGCATGAGTGCCTCGTCTTTGCCGGAAGAGCGCATGTTCGACAACTGTTTACCTTTGGTCGGATTGACGTCCAGATCGTCGCCTTTGGCGGTGTCGCCGATGACCATACCTTCATAGACTTCAACAGCCGGACCAATATATAGACGGCCACGATCTTGGAGATTCCAGAGCGAAAAGCCCAGTGATTTACCGCTGGCCATGGAGGTCATTGAACCGCTCTCGCGTTTCTCGATTTCGCCGGCGTAAGGCTTGAAATCGACAAAACGGCTGGCCAGTATGCCTTCACCCTTTGTATCGATAGTAAAGGCATTTCGATAACCCAATAGGCCGCGCGTCGGAATGTCAAACAGCATACGCACCTGATTTTCGTGTGTTTTCATATCCGTCATGACCGCTTTGCGTTTGCCCAGCTTTTCGATGATGGCGCCGGAATATTCCTGGGGGATATCGATGGTGAGCTCTTCAAACGGCTCCAGTTTTTGACCGTTTTCTTCTTTGACAATGACATGCGGCTGAGAAACTTGCAGTTCGTATCCTTCACGTCTCATGTTTTCAAGCAGGATGGCAATGTGCAATTCACCGCGACCAAAAACTTTGAATCCATCGGTAGACGAATCGCCGCCGCCAAAATCTACTTTTAGTCCGACGTTTATTTCCAGCTCTTTTTCCAGACGCTCGCGGATTTGACGTCCAGTGACGAATTTGCCTTCGCGGCCGGCGAACGGGGAATTGTTGACCAGAAATTGCAGGGAAATAGTTGGCTCGTCAATCTTGATAGCTGGAAGGGCAGTGGCATCTGCACTATCGGCAATGGTTTCGCCGATGTAGATTTTTGGCAGACCGGCGATCATGACAATGTCCCCGGCTTTGGCTTCTTTTGTTTCGACACGTTGCTTTCCTTCAAAAGTGAACAGTTTGGTAATACGACCGGTCGAAGTGGTGCCGTCGATTTCCTTTACAAAAACATCTTCTCCATCGCGTATTATGCCGTCATAAATGCGACAAATGCCCAAACGGCCTAGAAAATTGTCGTAACCAAGGTTGAAAACTTGCGCTTTTAGTGGCAAGTTAGCCTGTTCCGGTGTATTTGCCGGTGATACGTGCTCTAGAATAGTATCCAATAGTGGAGAGAGGTCTTTTCGCGGATCGTCAGGTTTTTTCATGGCTACGCCTTCGCGGCCAATTGCATAGACTGTAGGGAAATCAATCTGTGCGTCGCTGGCGCCAAGCTCGATGAAAAGTTCTAGGACAGCTTCATGAGTTTGATGGGCATTGGCGGCAGGCTTGTCAATTTTATTAATTACAACTATTGGTTTCAAACCTAGTTCAAGCGATTTTTTCAAGACGAATCGCGTCTGTGGCATCGGGCCTTCCTGTGCATCGACGACCAGGAGGACGGTGTCGATCGAGCGGAGCACGCGTTCTACCTCTGATCCAAAGTCGGCGTGACCGGGAGTATCTACGATATTGATTTTAGTACCCTTATAATTAACCGAAGTATTTTTGGCATAAATAGTAATACCACGCTCTTGTTCCAGAGCGTTTGAGTCCATCGAGCCCTCATCTGCATGGCCACATTGGGTCATAATGGCGTCGGTCAAGGTGGTTTTGCCGTGGTCGACGTGGGCGATAATTGCGATATTGCGGATTTCCATAATTAAAAAGTGGCCAAAGGCCGATATGATTGGATTACTATTAAAGCATAAAAAGATAAAAAAGAAAAGGCCGCCTTTTTTTGGGCGGCCGATGGTGTGTGCAGTGCAAAGAAATTTCAGCGACCTATGACAAAGCGGGCATTGGCCGAAATTTGTTCAAATGTGAGTGGTTTTTCATTTGCATTATCTCGGCGACTTTCTCGCGCTTCCGCTTCTTGCAGCCTTGAATTCGAGGCTTTAATTTGTGTGATGAGTTTATCTTTGTGTTCGTCGCTGGCTCTCTTCAACGACGGCCAAAATGTCGGCATTGCAGTTGTTTTCATATATTATTTTTACTTGATCTTGTTGAACTGACTAGTTTAAGGCTACAACTTGAAATATTTTTTGTCAACAAAAAAGCCGTCCACGATTATCGTTGGGACGGCTTGAGGAAGTGGTTGCACACCGTGATCAAGTGCACATGCCCATGCATTCATATCGAAGGAATTCGCTCACATTGCTCATAGCCTCATGAGAGAGAGCTACCTCCGTGTCCGAAAAGAGACATGTGCTCAAGGGGATTTCTTTGCCATCCTGCCACACATGCCACGACTTATGGCCTTGCCATGGATAACCGATTTCCACGAGGGCATCGGCGATTGTCTGTCCAGCTTCAAGCTGGACATCGTTGGTCTCACCGCGTTTGAGATCGCGGATCCGTATGTGTATCTCTGTCGCATACATAATGTATTCCTTTTTCAAAGTTTGGTCCCACACTAATATCCTGCTTGGATTATACTTCTTTGTCTTTGCTTTATGACGTACAAGACGGTGGATAACTAATAAAAAGAAAAGCGCCTCGATTATTAGTCGTGGCGCGATTTGTTGTAAGTATCAATTAAACGGTCATGGCAACGCGTGGTTGCATAGATGTCCGTTCAAACCATGTGGTGGTTTTTGAACTAACATTCGAAGAAGGTGTGACCGAGCGTGCTCGACGTCCCTCGGCCATATCCATAATGATAGTGGCAGGGTGATTTTTGTTATCGAGCTTTTGCATCATCTGGTTGAACTCGTGCTGGCGGAATCCCAATTCCCGAAGGACTTGCGCCACCTGCGAACGCATGGGTTTTGTGCCGTCAATCCGTTCATAGACTCCAGCCGCTTTTTTGGCAAGCCGAATGCCGCGTGCTGTAACAGATTCAAACACTTTAAGACCTTCAGGCACCTTGCCGTTGTCGAGTCGTTTTTCATAGGTAGCACGGATTTGATCGCGACGATACGCTTCTTTGTCGCTTATATCGAATTCGAACAATTTAAACGGCACATGACACGAGAGAAGAGCCTTTGCCTGCCGTTCATCGCGAGGAGCGCCATCGAGAATTATGATCCGTTTACCGTTTTGATGAAGTTCAATGATTTCCATGGCCAACCCTTCAAGGACGAGTTCGGTGGGCATAAGCTTCCGTTCAACCATACCCACTTCATATTTTTTGAATTCAAGTCCCAATGGGGTATTACCCAGGATATTTTCCCTGATCATGTCGCTCGTTACGATTCGACCGATACCGTAGTCGGTGCCAAGCGCTTCAATCATTTTCCCTTTATCGCCTTTGCCCGCGCCGGGTTTACCCATAAGGGATACAATGGTAATTACTTTTCTCAGGTGACTAATTGCTTTAAGCACAAGTTGCCTTTTGTTTGGAGGTTTGTTTTTGTTGTAGTTTTGTCTATCCAACACTCATTGGAAAGAACAGTTCGCTCGAAACTTTACCACATTACACCACATAAAACAAGGGTTTCCCCTATGTCCGACTTAGGGTACTAGGTCGGACCTATGTCAAGGTGACACCTCGCACATGTCAAGGTCTGGCCTCGTTTTATGAATTTTTTAATATTTTTTTAATCCGTCTTAATCTCGAATCGCTATACTGTGCGCATGCAATTATCAATCAGACCAAAATCCAGCGCCTCTGAGACCCTGGATTGCATACTCGGTCATGCAATAAAAATCGGCGCTTCCGATATTCATATTGACCCTGAACGTGATTGTTTGACCATCAGAATGAGGATCGACGGCATTTTGGTTCATTGTTTGACCATTTCAGACTCTATTCACCAAGAGCTAATTGCGCGGATCAAGGTTTTGGCTTCACTGAGACCGGACATACATCTATTGGCCCAAGACGGTCGGTTCTCCTATAGGCCCATGCCGAGCGTTGACACAAATAAAAACGTGATGGTTGACATGCGCGTTTCTATTATTCCGACTAATTATGGCGAAAATGCTGTCATTAGAGTGCTTTTGGGCATGGAGCGCGCTTCTAATTTCCTCGAGTTGGGTTTTTCTCCGGACGACCAAGCCGTTATATTGAATGCCCTAGCTTCAGCTGAAGGCATGATATTGGTCACCGGTCCCACCGGCTCCGGCAAAACTTCCACAATGTATGCGATGCTCCGTGCCATATCGGAACAACCGCTCTCAATAGTTACGCTAGAGGACCCGATTGAATATTCAATGCCGCGAGTACGCCAGATTGCCGTCGATCATCGTCACGGTATTAATTTTGGTAACGGTTTGCGTTCGCTTGTCCGCCAGGATCCGGATGTCATTATGGTCGGTGAGATTCGCGATATTGAAACCGCTCAGGTTGCCACTAATATCGCACTCACCGGACATTTGCTGATTTCAACATTGCACACAGTTGATTCTATCGGCGCCGTCACCAGGCTAGAGGATATTGGTATCGATCCATATCTAGTGGCACACACATTGTCAGTTGTAGTTGCTCAACGTTTGGTGCGAAAAATTTGCGGTATGTGTGATGCCCAAGGCTGTGAATCATGTCTATACAAAGGCTACAAAGGTCGCACCGTTATCGCCGAGGTTTTAGAAATTGACGAAGAAATGCGTGCATATATTTCGTCGAAAATGCCGGCTGCGGAAATATTGCGTCATGCGCGCTCGCGTGGCATGCGCACTATGCGTGATCATGCACACGAAAAGGTCGAATGGGGCATGACAACAATCGAAGAAATCAAAAGAGTATTAGATTTGTAAAACTTATGATAATAAATTATTTTAAAAAAATACTTCGACCGTCTCTGTCAATGCGTGACCGCATAATCTTTGCCGATAGAATGTCGCTATTGGTTGGAGCGGGTCATTCTCTGCCCGAGGCCGTGCATCTTTTAAATTCCACTTTTGGCAAGAGACGGACGACTCTCCTTGAAAAAATGGCGCAGTTATTATCCGAGGGAGTTTCTCTGGAAACCGCATTAATAAATTCAAACATAGGGTTTGGTAACGATATAGTCCTGGCCGCTCGGATCGGAGAAAAGAGCGGCACTTTGGAGAGGTCATTTATCGCCGCCGCTCAATCAATCAAAAGACGCAGACTTGTCCGTTCCGGAATTATTTCCGCCGCGCTGTATCCACTTATCGTGTTTGTGGCTTCGACCGGCGTTATATTTTTCTTGGTTTTTTACATTATGCCCAAAATTATTCCAACCATCGAAAGCCTTCATGTGCCATTGCCATTTCTCACCGTCTTCTTTATAGCTATATCACATGGTGTAGTTCTATGGTGGTGGAAGGGCGGATTAATTATACTTGCAATTTCAGTTTTATTATTTTCGTTGTATGAAAGCTCCTATTTATTCAGAAAAATATTGCATAGTTTTTTGTTGCGTGTGCCGATTATTTTTCGTGTTATCCAAGCGCATATTTTGTCCGAGTTTTTTTCGACTCTGGCTACTCTGGTCTCTACCGGCTATCCGTTTATCGATGCCATAGAGGAATCGGCGGCGGCGATTGCGATTATTCCATATCGGTTGGCCTTTGATAAAGTTTCAAAAGAAATGAAACTGGGCTTTCAATTCTCGGTTTTGTTATCCAATTATCCGCGCTTGATGCCAAAACTGGCAGTAGACGGATTGGCTATTGGCGAACGTACCGGAGAATTTGAAAAAATACTGGTCAGTTTTAGCGATTACTATGCTCGTGATTTGGAATCAATACTGGATCGTATTTCAAAATTGATCGAACCGATGATGATGGTTGGCGTCGGGGTTATTATCGGTGCCGCGGCTCTCTCCATAGTTATGCCGATTTATGAAATCTCCTCGCATGTTTCCGGTAAATAGTCTGAAAATGTAGAAATTTCAATTT
>JAGWNR010000097.1 GCA_028871265.1 Patescibacteria group bacterium | reverse complement strand
AAAAACCAACCCGGCGCGATGAATATCGTTATAGGACTTTTGAGTGTTGGCGGCGTCACATCGACAAAGCGGATCTTTCGTCCATGAAAAAACACCGTTCGTCTGGTATTGAATTGTGTTTCAAAATCCGATGGCATGATTTTACGCAAGTCTAACCTGCGTATGGTTGTTATCATACCAAACTCCACACAAAATGCTGTGCACAAAATACTGGAAGGGTTATCGAGGTCTATCCTAATAACCTCAATGCAGTCCTATTTGGTATTCATATAATTTTCTATAAATTCCGTTTGGTTTGGCAATGAGTTCGTTATGGGTACCGCGTTCGGCGATGCGACCTTTATCAAAAACCAGAATGAGATCAGCCTTGCGCACAGTAGAAAGCCTGTGAGCGACAATGAATGTGGTACGGCCGCGCATCAGCTTTTCCAGAGCGCTGGTGACAATCTGTTCGGTGGCCGCATCGAGAGCAGAGGTTGGTTCATCGAGTATGAGGATGGCGGGATTACGGAGCATAGCGCGAGCGATAGCGATGCGCTGTTTTTGACCGACGGAAAGCTTGATACCGCGCTCGCCGACCAGGGTTTTATAACCTTCCGGCAATGTCCGGACAAATTCATCAATATGCGCTTCCTTGGCTACACGAATCATATCATCGTCTGAAGCGTCAAAAGTGCCATATTTTATATTGGTGCCAATTGAATCATTGAAAAGAGCCACCTCTTGGGGTACTACAGCAATATGTTTGCGCAGTGGGGTCAAAGCGAATTGACGAGTATCGACACCATCGACCAAAACACTTCCCTGTTCCGGGAAATGATAGCCGGAGATGAGCGAAATGGTAGTTGACTTGCCGACGCCTGATTCACCGACCAGAGCGATAGATTGACCGGGTTTTACTTCAAAATTTACATTGGAAAGAACTTCCGGCTGACCTGGCGCATACCTGAATGATACGTCTTTGAATGAAACATTTCCTGAAATAGTTACCGGCGAAATGGCCCCCATCGGCTGATAGTCTTCTTCTGGCTCTTTAAATATTTCGGCGACATTAGCGGCGGAAGTGATGCCGTTTTGAACGACTTCCCAATTACCACCGAGGGCGGCAATGGGACCAAAAAACATGAGAGCGTAACCATTGACTGCTACCAGATCGCCAATGGTTATCATGCCACGTGTGACATATTCAACGGCAATGATAAAAATCGCCAGTTGAGTCAAGAAAACAACGGTGCGTTGTAAGAAATTGACATTACCCCAATTTCTCTCTAGCCGAAGCCAAAGGTCGCGAGCTTTTTCTCCGAGAGATTTATTGATCTTGATTTTCTCATATTCCTCGGCGGCGGCTTGTTTGACACTTTCAATCTGTTGAACTGCGGCGGCGGCATCATCCCAACCTTCATTCCAAATTTTATGTGCTTGGTGACTGATGTCGGCAATTGGTGTGAGAATGCGGCTGAGAAGTGCGATATATATGGCAACACCGATACATAAAATAATTGAAAACACCGGGCTAATAGTGGTAGCTAAAATAATGCCGATGGCCATGCTCAAAAACTGGGGCGCGACAGATGTGGCGATACTCAAGATGGTACCGATACGCCAACTGGCTTGGCTGACTTTGAGGAGATCGGCGTTGGTGTGAGCATTTTTGTGATATTTCAGCGGCAAACGAAACATGTGCGTAAATCCGTCTGTTTGCAATTTAAATTGAAGACTGGTATCGACACGCCGACGGATATTATCGGAAAACCAATCGATATTGGTGGCGACTAACTGGACAACAACCCAAGCAATTAGAAGTACTAACCACAATTTCCACGAGCCAAAGGTTGCTGTAGGTTTGGTCAGAGCGTCAAAAAATTTACCGGTCACATAAGGAACAAGCCCATTAGCGGCGGCTGAAAGAATACCCAGAACAACCAAAAAATTGAACTGGACACGAAACGGCTGTAGAAAAGACCAAATGGCGGCAATGCCGGCTCTAAAATGACCGGTTTGATTTTCTTTAGATTCCATAAGAACCTTATTATATACAAAATAATGGGTTATGTTGCAAGGATAGACCTTGGTTGGTTGACTTATCCAACCGAGACACGACCTAGCAAAACCGCGACTTGATCCATGACCTTTTGCGCTTCGACTTTACATTCATCCGGCGTGATGCCGGCTGTACGGCGTGCAACATACATAGGTTGACCGAAAGTAACGGCGATATGACGACGGCGCAAGAAAAAATCAGCGGCGCTAATATTGAAATTATTTGAAAAAGCGACGGGCACAATAGCCACGCCGGTTTCGTGCGCTAGATAGGCAGTGCCGCCTTTGGCCGGTCGCAGATTACCATCCGGCGTGGTGCCGCCTTCGGGAAAAACGCACAGACTGGCCCCATCGTTGAGGAGGGCGATGTGATGAACAAGTGATTGAGAATAATCATGCAAACCGACATAGACGGGATAAGCACCCCAGATCTTGAAAAAGGCGCCGCCATAGAAATGCTGGCGCCAGCCGGATTCGTCATAAAAGGCTTT
>JAGWNR010000003.1 GCA_028871265.1 Patescibacteria group bacterium | reverse complement strand
TTTAATCCTTTTGGAGCCCTTGGCACTTTATTTTTGACGGTTTATACTTATCCCATGCCTTACAAAAGACCATCTTGGGATGAATATTTTATGTCAATTGCCGAATTGGTCGGCAGTCGCGGAACATGTGATCGTGGTCGGTCCGGTTGCGTCATTGTCCGTGACAAGCAAATTTTGGTAACAGGATATGTTGGATCGCCAGTTGGTTTTGCCCATTGCGATGAAGTTGGACATGAGATGCACAAAGTGATCAATGATGATGGCACTGAATCCGAGCACTGCATCCGTACTGTTCATGCCGAGCAAAATGCTATTGCACAAGCGGCTAAACTGGGTATTGCTATAAATGGTTCAACATTATATTGTCACATGACCCCTTGTTATACTTGTACCAAGCTTATGATAAATGCCGGTATAAAAAAAGTCGTAGTGCTCAAGGATTACCATCAGAGCAAAAAGAGCAAAGAAGCCTTCGAAAATGCCGGTATCCACTTTATTCAAATCAACAACGAAATAGAGGACTATAAAACTGATCGACAAATTCTAAAACCATTTTCTGTGAAAAAGTAGTATTTTATGAAAATAAAAATTAAAAAAATCCATCCCGATGCAATAATTCCCAGCCACGCGCATGCTGGCGATGCAGGATTGGATTTATACACTGTTGAGGCTTTCGAGCTTGAGCCTGGCGAAAGGAAGTCCATACCACTAGGCATTGCCATGGAAATTCCCGAAGGCTACGTTGGACTTTTGTGGGACAAGAGCGGTTTGTCGCATAAATATGGCATAAAGAGTTTTGGCGGCGTCATTGATAGCGGCTATCGTGGTGAATGGCATGCCGGTGTGATGAATCTATCCGATAAATATTTCAAGTTTGAAAAAGGCCAAAAGGTAATCCAGCTTTTGATCCAAAAAGTCGAATACGTTGATTTTGATGAAGTCGCCGAGCTTTCCGATTCGACGAGAGGCGACAAAGGTTTCGGCAGTACGGGGAAATAATACATAGGTCAGACCTATGTACCAAGGTCCGACCTTGGACTATTTCCGCTGGTATTCACGAAAAATCGTGCCGTTGCCGACAATTTCCTCTTTGACCAGCTTGAACCTTTCTTCAATATTTCCTTTATAAAAAGGAACACCCGAGCCGAATTCGATTGGCTCGACAGTCATGTAGATTGTATCTACAAGGTTGGTGTCCAGAAACATTCGATAAATACTGGCACCACCGGCGATAGCGACTTCTTTTATACCTCGATCATTTAATTTTTCGAGAAGAACTTCAGGTTTGTCTGTGGTGACTTCTACATCTGGATGAGGCGCGATTTCTCTGTCTGCGTAAATAATATGGCGGCGGCCTTTGAGCGGTTTAGGGTTGCCATTTTCATCGTGCGGAAAGGTGTTGAAGGTGTTCAATCCCAGAACAATAGTACCGATTCGCTTGGAAAGTTCTACGAAACGCTTCTTGTCTTCATGGCTCGTCCATATCGTCGAAGGATCCTTGTCTTTGTCCCTAGCGATAAAGCCGTCTTTGCTCGTGGCAACGATGAGAGATGTATGTGTCATGTGTTTATGGTGACATATTTTTTAAAATAAAAAAAGCGCCCTCAAGTCGAGAGCGCCTTGTGTGTCGTCGTAAATCAAACGGAAATTGGCGCTTTGATTGATGGATGCGGATCGTAGCTATCCAGAGCGAAATCATCCATTGTAAAGTCCAAAGTTCAGCCGGTTTCCTCTTGATAATTAGATGAGGTTGAGGCCTTGGTGTGCGTGACAGTTGTTCTTTTACTTGGTCAAGGTGATTCAGGTAAATATGAGTATCACCGCCGGTCCAGATGAATTCTCCTGGCTCCAGGTTGGTCACTGCGGCAATCATCATGACGAGCAGGGAATAACTGGCAATGTTGAATGGCACGCCCAGGAATGTGTCGCAACTGCGTTGATAGAGCTGGCATGATAGCTTGCCATCGGCTACGTAGAACTGGAACAGACAATGACAGGGAGGAAGTCCGAATTTCGCCATTTCTTCGATTTCCGCCGGGTTCCATGCCGATACCAATATACGTCGCGAATCCGGAGATTTTCTGATCATATCCACCGCCGCCTTGAGCTGGTCGATACTTTCACCGTTCGGTCCTTTCCAATCTCGCCACTGTTTGCCGTATACAGGACCCAGATCGCCATATTTTTGGTTGAATTCATCGTCGGTTACGATGTGTTCAAGAAATTCCTTGAGCCCACTATCCCATTCCGGCGATCCGGTCTTTGGCACCGGCAATCCATTGGCGATCAAGTAGCCCTTGAAAGGCCATTCGTCCCAGATGTGGATATTTTGAGCGAGAAGCGTGCGCAGTTTTGTGTCACCCTTGATGAACCATAATAATTCCCCCAGGATCACCTTGAAGGGGAGTTTTTTGGTGGTCAAGAGAGGAAAGCCACTCGACAGGTCAAAACGCATTTGATACCCAAAGATGCTTTTTGTGCCCGTGTCGGTACGATCGGTTTTAACTTTTCCATCAATCATGATCTTCTGGACAAGGTTCAAGTATTCAATATCGGGGTGTTCAATTGTTTTCATATTTTTAATTATACCTTTCCGTTTCACTTTATACACCCTCGCTGTCCACAAGTCCGGTTTTGTATGTACGAGGTGTCACCTCGTACAATATGTTACAATCATCTCGATGAAAAAAACTGCACGAAAAAAGCGACCGATTTTTATCGCCATCGAAGGCGGTGAAGGTTCCGGTAAATCTTCGCTCGTTATGGCGCTCAAGGAGAAATTTGGCGACAAAATCTTTTTTACCCGCGAGCCGGGCGGATCGGCCTATGCCGAAACCATACGCGAAGCGGCTATCAAAGATCCGCTAGCCAAATTTGCGCCGCCACTAACCACGCTCTGTCTCATGTTTGCAGCGCGCTTTGATAATATTGCCAATGCCATTTTGCCGACACTGAAGCGCCAGA
Organism: Patescibacteria group bacterium; assembly: GCA_028871265.1. Classification (GTDB taxonomy): domain Bacteria; phylum Patescibacteriota; class Minisyncoccia; order Phycocordibacterales; family PALSA-1337; genus JAGWNR01. The sequence continues at coordinate 11,166 of JAGWNR010000003.1, read as the reverse complement.
TGCCGGTCATCGCCGATAGATTCGACGCGTCGTCATACGCATATCAAGTGGCCGCACAATCATCCGACGATCTCGAGGATGTTTTTTGGACGTTGCGCGGCAAACTGGATATCGTGCCGGATCTCTACGTCTTTCTCGATGTTGATCCGCGCGAGGGTTTGCGTCGTGCTGCCGCGCGAAATCAAAGTCTCTTGGCAGGGTATGATAATTTTGATGATCGCGAGATTGCTTTTCATAAAAAAGTCAGGAAAGGCTATTTGGAATTCTTCAAAAAAGTGCCGCATAAAATAATTGATGCCAACCAACCGTTTGAAAAAGTAAAAGCCGATTTTTTGACGCTGATCGAGGAAAAAATCAAGGTCTGACCTCGTTTACATAGGTCCGACCTATGTAACGTACAAGGTCTGACCTTGTACTGATGCCTGTGCATAACTCCTTGACATAGATTTTTACAGGTGTAATCTACTTCTCAGGTCAGGTCTTTTGATACTAATGTCCTTTAGGCTTGGCCAAACTTCAACTGTTAGCATTGGTTAGTAGTAATGGCCGATCTATTCGCCGTAAATAGGAAATCCTTAGCGATTTCCTGGCAGAACCTTGTTTCTGTCCAAACGAGCCTGGCATAAGGCGGATAGCGTATGCGCCCTTTACAAGGCCATCGATCTCTTCCGCCGCCGGCTCCAATTTTCCGCGGTCTCTGTTTTGTATGTTTGAGGTCTGCGCTTACACTCCTCATTATCTTCATAGAACTTCGGATTAGGCTTGCTCGCTTTTTTATGTTTTTTTCGCGAGCAGGCCTTTTTTATTTACATGTACAAGGTCCGACCTATGTAATGTACAAGGTCTGACCTTGTACCGATGTCTGACCTTGGTTATACTGAACCGCATGAAAGACACACAAATAAAAAAACTTATTAATGCCGAAAAAAAGCGACAGAAAAGTGTTATAAATTTGATTGCCTCGGAGAATTTTGTTTCAAGAGACGTGTTGGAGGCACTTGGATCTGAATTGACCAACAAATATGCCGAAGGTTATCCCGGCAAACGTTATTATGGTGGCAATGCAATTATTGATGAAGTCGAATCGCTCTGTCAGAATCGCGCCCTTAAATTATTCAAGTTGAAACCGGTAGAATGGGCAGTGAATGTCCAGGCATTGTCCGGTTCGCCAGCTAATGTGGCAGTGTATTTGGCGCTGGTGCCAATCGGCGGCAAGATTATGGGCATGTCGCTAGATCAAGGCGGCCATCTGACCCACGGTCACAAGGTTTCAATTAGCGGCAAAATGTGGCAGCAAATTCCATATGGAGTCGACGCCAAAACTGAAGTGCTAAATTATGATGACATCAAGGCCAAGGCTATGGCGGAAAAGCCAGCTATTATTGTGGCAGGTTTTACGGCCTATCCGCGACAGATTGATTGGAAAAAATTCCGTGAGATTGCCGACACTTGCGGTGCGCTACTCATGGTGGACATGTCGCATATTGCCGGATTGGTTGCGGGTGGAGTATATCCGACACCATTTGAATATGCCGATATCGTTACTACCACTACGCATAAAACTCTGCGTGGTCCGCGATCAGCGCTAATTTTTTCCAGAAAAGATAGGAAAAGTAAAACCGGTGAACTGCTTGACCTCGACAAAAAAATTGACCGGGCGGTGTTTCCCGGTATGCAGGGAGGTCCGCACGAAAATGCCATTGCCGCGGTGGCGGTGGCGCTCGGCGAAGCCGCCGGTCCTACTTTCAAAAAATACGCGCGACAAGTCGTCGCCAACGCCAAAATTTTAGCCGACGAACTCTCACGACTGGGCTGGAAAATTATTTCTGGTGGCACCGATTCCCATTTGATTTTGGTCGACACGTGGATGAATGGTACAGGAATTTCCGGCAAGGAAGCCAGTGACAGATTAGAAAGAGCTGGCATTATCGCTAACAAAAATGCCATTCCGTTCGATTCGCGACCACCGACTGATCCATCTGGTATTCGTCTGGGCACAGCCGCTGAAACTACTCGTGGCAAAAAGGAAAAATATTTCCAGAAAATTGCACAAAAAATTGATATGGTTTTGAGAAAATAAAAAGTCCCTCGCGCAAAAGCGGGAGGGACAAAGAGTGGACGGTTGACAACAAAGGCCAGCGCTGTAAAGGATTTGCACCGTTCGGCGAGGAACCGATCCTTTGAGCAAGGTTGCCTTGCAACTAGATTTGTTGCTGTTGTTGCCTTGAGACAAGCCCGGTTCGTTACGGGGTGTCAGGGATAACTGCCACGGTGGCAATTCCGTCCAATCCCAACCTCACTCTGTGAAAGAGTTTAGCAGAATTGTCAAATTTGTCAATCTTGAACGACCTATCTTTTCGTTGTCTGGAATTTTTCATGCAAAAAGGCTAGAATAGGCCAATGATTTCAGATATACTCAAAAAAGCCGTCGATTCGGCCTTGGTTGACCTGGGCGTCAAAGATAGACATAAAATCGCCTATACGATCGAGCATCCAGATAACCTTTCGCATGGTGATTACTCGACCAACGTTGCCTTGGTCTGTGCCAAAGAGCTCAAGCTTGCCCCGCGCGTTCTGGCGGAAAAATTGCTGGTTTTACTTGAAAAAAATAAACCGGAGCAAGTTGAAAAAATCGAAATCGCCGGTCCGGGTTTTGTCAATTTCTCTTTCAAGCGAAACTTTTTCACTTCGACAGTTGCGGAAATTTTGAAAGAGAGAGAAAAATTTGGATCAAATAAAATTGGCAAGGGTAAAAAAATTGTCGTCGAGTATTCTTCACCAAATATTGCCAAACCATTTACCGTCGGGCATCTGCGTTCGACCATTATCGGTGATGCTGTTGCTAACATCTTGGATTTTTCCGGTTACAAAGTTATCCGCGATAATCATTTGGGAGACTGGGGTACGCAATTCGGCAAACAAATTGTGGCGCTAAAAAAATGGGGAAGTGTCGATGAGATGGAGCAGAGCAAAAACAAAATGGCATATCTAGTCGATCTTTACGTAAAGTTTCATGACGAAGTCGAAAAAGACCCGAAACTTGAGGATGAAGGCCGGGCGGCCTTTGCCAAACTTGAAAAAGGCGACAGAGAGACCATGGCGTTGTATAAAAAAATTGTGACGATTTCGAGGGAATATTTTAAAAGTATTTACACAAAACTTGGTGTTGGTGCTTTTGACACTGAACAAGGCGAATATTTTTATGAGTCATACATTTCCAAGGCTAAATCGGCGCTCGAGCAGGCTAAACTTTTGCAGGAGAGCGAGGGTGCCAAACTGGTCTTTTTTCCTGATGAAAAATATCCGCCGCTCATGATTGAAAAAAAAGACGGTGCGACATTGTACGCGACGCGCGATTTGGCTACTGATTTATGGCGGCTGGATAATTATGGCAAAGATATTGTGATAATAAACGAAGTCGGTGTCGAGCAGACGCTCTATTTCCAGCAATTATTTGAAGTAGAGGCGATGCTCAATTGGTTCAAGTCCGGACAACGCGTTCACATTGCTCACGGTCATTATCGTTTCAAGGATGGCAAAATGTCTACCAGAAAAGGCAATGTCATTTGGCTGGAAGACATTATCGATGAAGCCGAAAAACGGGCCGGCGAAATCAATATCGACACGGCTCACATGGTCGGTGTCGGTGCGATCAAATTCAATGATCTCAAACGCGAAAGTCGTCAAGACATTGTTTTTGATTGGGATGAGATGCTCAATTTAAAGGGTGATTCCGGTCCATATTTGCAATATTCGACAGTGCGCGCCAAGGCGGTTTTGGCCAAAGCCTCAGAAATGCAAGTGAAAGCGGTGACAAAAATTGCTCCGTCACAGTCTTTTGAGCTGGAAAAAATATTGTATCGCTTTCCGGAAATTGTTGAACGTGCTGCGCGTGAATATGAGCCGCATTATTTGACGACATATTTGACCGAACTCGCCGGTGCTTTTAACAGTTTTTATGGCAATAATCAAATTGTTTCGTCCGCAGACGAATATTCTGCTTATAAAATCGCTTTGACGCATGCTTTTGCCATCGTTATGGAAAATGGTTTGAAATTGCTGGGTATTGAAGTACCAGAGAGAATGTGAATAAAGTGATCTTGCGCGATTTTTTTCTGGTGATAGAATTTTCACTGTAGTAGTTCGTTTGAATCGCGGCCAATTTCCTTGAGAAATTTTCCCGCCGGAAAAATTGTGGTTAAACACTCAAGGATTGATCACTAGAAACGCGTCTATAACGCGCCTGAATAAGAGGAGGTAATTCCTATGTCGTGAACAAGACGAATTTTTGCAAGATTTTTGAGCCAGCGAAAAATCTGCAGGACATGATTACATTGCTCGTACTCGCTTGTTTTGTCTGACAAGAGTCATGGTTTGGCAAGACATGCTGTCCTTTGCGGCCACCCCAACGGTGGCCGCATTTTATTTTGTGCGAGGTGTCACCTCGCACAAAAAATGCTAGAATTGATTTACTTTCATGAATACAGATGGTAATGAAGCCAAAAAAACGCCGGCCCAGGAGCGCGAAGAGCGCATTTTGACCTATTGGAAAGAGCGCCGCATCTTTGAAAAAAGTCTGGAAAAAGAATCGCCACGCGGTGAATTTGTCTTTTACGATGGACCGCCATTTGCCACCGGTTTGCCGCATTTTGGCCACGTTTTGCCGACATCGCTAAAAGATGCCGTGCCGCGTTATAAAACTATGCAGGGCTATCATGTACGCCGACGCTGGGGATGGGATTGTCATGGCTTGCCGGTGGAAAATTTGATCGAAAAAGAGCTGGATCTAAAAACCAAGAAAGACATCATTGATTTTGGTATCGAAAATTTCAATGCCGCCGCGCGTCGTGCCGTGGTTAGATATACCGAAGATTGGAAAAAAATAATTCCGCGATTAGGACGCTGGGTTGATATGGAAAATGATTATGAGACCATGGACGCAACGTATACCGAGAGCGTTTGGTGGTCTTTCAAAGAATTACATCGAAAAGGTTTATTGTACGAAGGCTTCAAACCAATGCAGATTTGTCCGCATTGTGAGACGACGTTGTCGAATTTTGAGGTGGCGCAAGGGTACAAGGATATAAAAGATATTTCGGTGTATGTAAAATTCAAAGTCGAAAGTGCCGAGTCGAAAGCCATTCGGCTCCGAGAGCCTCAGGCTCGAAGAGTCGAAAGTGAATCCAGTAGCACTTATCTGTTGGCTTGGACCACTACACCATGGACACTACCGGGCAATGTGGCGCTCGCGGTAGGGAAGGATGTTGAGTATGTAAAAGTAAAAGTCGAAAATAGGGAAGAAAGTAAAAAGGAAAATGGAAAAGGGAAAAATGAAGAAAAGATTGATGAAAATGAGTTTTACATACTCGCCAAAGAACGACTTGAAACTGTCTTTAAAAATGAAAAATATGAAATTGTAGAAAACTTCAAAGGCTCCGATCTCGTCGGGAAATCGTACAAACCGCCTTTTGACTATTACATCAAGGATAAAAATTTGAAGAATCATGAAAACGGTTGGAAAGTCTACGCCGCTGATTTTGTCACCACAACAGACGGCACCGGCATTGTTCATATCGCGCCGGCTTTTGGAGCAGATGATTATGCCCTGGGGCAAAAGGAGAATTTGCCATTCGTTCAACATGTCGGTATCGATGGCATTTTCAAGACTGAAGTGCGAGATTTCGCCGGTCTCAAGGTCAAACCAAAAGACACCAAGGATGATCCGCAAGCTCATTTGTCCGCTGATATTAAAATATTAAAGTGGCTCCAAGATCGAGACGTACTGTTTGAAAAAGAAAACATTACCCATTCATATCCGCATTGCTGGCGATGCGATACACCTCTCTTGAATTACGCCGCCTCGTCATGGTTTGTGCAGGTGCCTGATTTCAAGGACAAGTTGGTTGCCGAAAATAAAGGAATAAACTGGGTGCCATCTGAAGTGGGTGAAGGTCGTTTCGGCAATTGGCTCTCAGGCGCGCGCGATTGGGCTGTGTCACGTTCGCGTTTTTGGGGCGCGCCGATTCCGGTGTGGAGAGTAGTCAAAAGTACCGAGTCGAAAGTCAAAAGTCAAGAAAATTTTGTTGTCATCGGTTCGATTGATGAACTAAAAAAATATTCTAGAGCCAAAAACACTTATTATATTATGCGTCATGGTGAGGCTGAGAATAACACCCTGAACGTCATCAGTTCAAAAGCCGACGATCCGAAGCATTTAACCGAAAAAGGCAGAGAACAAGTCAAAAAGGCTGCCAATTTTTTCACTGACAAAAAAATTGACTTGATTTTTACTTCGCCATTTATACGCACTCGGGAAACTGCCGAGATAGTACGTGATTCTATTAATCTTGATAAAAACCAAGTTATCACTGACAGCCGTTTACATGAACTTGACGCCGGCATTTATCACGGCAAACCGTTTGACGAATTTCAAAAAGTTTTTCCACAAACGTCAGTCAGGTTTACTTCTAGACCGACTGCCGGAGAAAATTATGCCGATATTCGCAAGCGCGTCGGTGAATTTATTTATGATATGGAAAAGAAACATGAAGGCAAAAATATTCTAATTATTTCACATGATGCCCCTCTGTTTATTCTCAGTTCTATTGCAATGGGTTTGGATGATGATGCGGTGGTTTCACTGCGTGGCGGCAAATTGCACTATATAGAAAATGCCGTGCCGGAAAAACTAGATTTTGTACCTCTGCCTCACGACAAAGAATACAAACTGGACCTTCATCGACCGTATATTGATAATGTCGAGCTCCACCTACCGACCGGTGAAAAACTGGTGCGGGTCGAAGAAGTCTTTGATTGTTGGTATGAATCTGGCTCGATGCCGTTCGCCGAAGCGCATTATCCATTTGAAAAGGAAGAAGCAAAAAGGAAAAAGGAAAATATGTTCATGTCGGCCAAAGGTTGGTTGGGGAAAATCATGTGGAAAAGCCGTGGATATGCTGCGGATTTTATTGCTGAAGGTGTTGATCAGACCCGTGGCTGGTTTTATAGCTTGCTGGTCCTTGGCACGGCTCTATTTGGCCGATCGCCCTACAAAAATGTCATTGTTAACGGCATCGTTTTGGCCGAGGATGGCCAAAAAATGTCCAAATCAAAAGGTAACTATCCTGATTTGATGCTCACAGTGAACAAATATGGCGCCGATGCTCTGCGATATTTCTTACTATCCAGTCCATTGGTACGTGCTCAGGAATTTTCCTTTTCAGAAAAAGGTGTCGATGAGGTGGTCAAAAAACATATCGGCCGATTGCTCAATGTGGTCTCATTCTACGAAATGTATGGAAAAGAAGTCGAAAGTCCAAAGTCAAAAGTCGAAAGTGAAGCCGCGGAGGACTTGAAACTTTCGCAGCGTCCGAAGCTGTTTGAGCGAGCAGAAATCGCGGGAGCCGAGGACGTGCGGTCGTGTGGCCCAGTCCGAGGCGACCTGGCGATTTCACGAGCGAGTTCTGCAGGACGCGAGAAAGTTTTCAAGTCCGTAGCGGCTATTGTTTCTTCAAATACCCTAGACCGCTGGATAATTTCTCGCTTGAACCAACTGAACCTAGAAGTTACTGCCGGTTTGGAATCGTACGAGCTTGATCGCGCCGCCAGACCGTTTGCCGATTTTATCGACGATCTCTCGACGTGGTATTTGCGCCGCTCGCGCGACCGCTTTAAAAATGATGACGACGTTCACGATAAAAACGCGGCACTCCAAACCACGCGTTTCGTCTTGACCCAATTATCCAAACTATTGGCACCATTTATGCCGTTTTTAGCTGAAGAAATTTATTTAAAGCTAAATGGCGGTTTGGAAAGTGTTCATTTGGAAAATTGGCCTGTTGCAGATTCCACTGATTCGATGTTACTAGAGCAGATGAAGGAAGTCCGCAGGATTTCCTCGCTAGGTTTGGAAGCGCGGTCGAAAGCGAAAATAAATGTGCGACAACCATTACAAAAATTCAAAGTTCAAAGTTCAAAATTCAAAGTTGAAGACAGAAGCCTGCTTGACCTTATAAAGGAAGAATTAAATGTAAAAGAAATTATATTTGATACGACGATTTCAAGCGAAGTTGAACTTGATACGAACTTGACTCCGGAACTCAAGGAAGAGGGGGCTTTGCGTGAGCTTGTGCGCGCTATTCAAGATGCTCGTAAGGAAAAGGGGCTGCACGTTTCTGACAAGGTGAATCTGGTCATTTCAGCGGAAGGCGAGGCGTTATCATTTGTCAAAAGGAACGAGCCAAACATAAAAAAAGCAACCGGCTTGGCGTCTATTTCCTATCATTTTCTACCAGATGAGAGTGTCCGTGTCGGCGAATTTTCTATGGGGCTAGAGCTTGACTAATGCATGAAAAATATACAACCCGTGGCCTAATCATTTCTGCTTCGGCCTATCGCGAAGCTGACAAAATCATTTCGATATATACCGAAGACTTTGGTTTGGTTTCGGCAGTAGCGGCCGGCATTCGGCGGTCTCATTCGAAATTACATTTTCATGTCCAAGAATATTCCTTTCGGTCATTTACTCTGGTGCGAGGTCGTGAATTGTGGCGTCTGGTTGGGGCAGAGGAGATTCCGGCCGCGATTTCACTTGATCTAAAAAATCATGAACATTTGGCTGTCTATACCCGGGTTATTTCTCTGATTCGACGACTGGTTCGTGGAGAAGAAAAAAATGAAGGTGTTTTTCTATCTCTGCTCGACCTCTACCGACTGCTTGCCGAAGCAGGGAATAATGTCGATTTGCAAGTACTTGAAGCACTGGCTGTTTTTCGCGTGCTGCACGCACTGGGGTATATAAAAGGAGACGTGGCGACGGAACCATTACTTGCTCCAAAGGAGATGAGGATAGACCTGGTCACTGCGGCAAAGCCTCATGTTGCCAGGCTGGTTTCTGCTATTAATGCCGGGTTAGTAGAGAGCCATCTGTGATGTACGAGGTGACACCTCGCACAAAAGTCTGCTATAATTCTCATATCATGCCAGAGGATGAGGACTCGATTGAACAATTGAAAAAATCGTTATATTCGCGTTCGACGCCGGAAATACGCACGCGTCGTAGGTTTCGTGCGCATACCGAAGAAACAGATTTGCCGCGCGATTGGCAGCATCCAGCCGAGCCCGTGGAAAATGTCGAGCTAAATAAAAAGTACGAAGATCATTCCATGTCCTTTCTCACAAAAATATTCATTGCTTCCGCCGCGTTTTTTTTGATTTGTATCGGTGTTGGTGTGTATTTATTTTATAACGGCTCAAACCTGATTTCCGCCAACAATATCGACATTTCGATAAATGGTCCTATTTCTATTGCCGGAGGCACCCCATTTTCTTTTGATGTAAATGTCAAAAACAATAACAATGTTTCTCTGAACACCGTGGACATGGATGTAGATTTTCCTACAGGCTCTGTCAATCCGACCGACTCGACAAAAGAACAGGCTCACTATCAAATTCTTATGGATGATGTCAATCCGGGTGCTACCACAAAACGTACCGTTAATGCAGACATTTATGGTTCAGAAAATTCTACCAAGCAGATTATTATAAAAGTTTACTATCATGTGCCCGGTTCAAATGCTACCTTTGAAAAAGACAAAGAATATGATGTGCTAATAAACTCATCACCTCTAAATCTGGCCGTCTCAAACTTTAAACAGGTTACCGCCGGTCAAAAATTTGATATGAAAGTGACCTTGACTTCAAATTCTCAATCGACAATTAAAAACGTGCTATTAAATGCCGTATATCCTTTCGGTTATACATATTTGTCGTCTGATTCGACGCCTTTTCCTGACAAGGCGACTTGGTCGGTTGGTGATATAGCGCCGGGTCAGTCCAAAACCATCACTATCACCGGTACTCTACAGGGTCAGGACCAAGACAGTCTGGTATTTCATTTTATTGCCGGTTCGGCAGTGGCCGGAACACCCTCGGTTATTAGTACACAATATACTGATAGTTCTCAAACTATAACCTTGCAAAAACCGTTTGTGACTGTGGCCCTATCTTTTGGATCTGATGATAGTGGTTCGGGTAATTATATCGGACAATTCGATAAACCGATCACTGCTACTCTGTCATGGTTTAATAATTTACCAGATGCAGTCACTGATGCACAATTCCAAGCGGTCTTTTCCGGTAACGCCTTTGACAAAACCAGGGTGGCTGCCAATGGCGGATTCTATGATTCGTCACAAAACATGATTACTTGGGATAAAACCAATACTCCGGCACTCCAATCGATTCCGGCTGGTGGTTCCGGTTCTGTAACTTTTACCATTACTCCAGAAAATCTGAGCACGGTATCGGCGCCGATTACTAATCCGACGCTGTCAGTAGCGATTTCCGTTTCCGGTCAGCGTACTTCGGAAGGTAACGTACCTAGTTCGATTGCCGAAAGTGTATCGCGATCCGTTAATGTTGCTTCAAATGTGAATTTGTCGGCCCAAGCGCTGTATACGACCGGTGCGTTTACAAACAGCGGGCCATTTCCGCCAAAAGCGGAGGCGACAACGACTTACACTATTGTCTGGACAGTCGGCAATTCGACCAGCGCCGTTTCCGGTGCCAGTGTATCGGCGACTTTGCCGGAAAATGTGACCTGGCTAGGTGCGGTCAATCCATCGGCGGAAAATGTGCAGTATGATGCCAATAGTCGTACGGTCACATGGAACATCGGGTCGCTCGGTACTTATACCGGATTATCACAGCAAGGCACGCGTCAAGTTCAATTCCAAGTAGCCTTGCACCCCAGTGTCACCGATGTCAATCATTCGCTGGATCTGACGAATCAGGCGACACTCTCTGCCACCGACAATTTCACCGGTACTACCGTGTACAGCTCGTGGGGTGCGCTCACAACTTTGCTTTCGACTGATCCTGGTTTTCAGACGGGTGATGACAAAATTGTGCAGTGATTTGTTTAATTTTCGGTCGAATTTAGCTATTTTTAAAGCAAAATTATCTGTTCATCGCGGACTTCGAAAAGACAGAAGATACAAAATGATTTCTGAGATATTGAGGGGAAAAGACAGAAACTAGCAACCCAAAAGTTTCTTTAAACCGGTTGTTCCGAACCAAATTATCAGATTAAGACACACAAAATCTGGTTAAAAACACACAAATAATTCTGGTGTTATCAAATCCTTTTCATGATATTTATTCCTT
>JAGWNR010000096.1 GCA_028871265.1 Patescibacteria group bacterium | reverse complement strand
AGTTTTCATTAGTGTTGAGATATTCACACTTGTCAGACAGATTGTTTCCTGGGCATGATATTATAAGGATGTCTTTTCGCATCTTTACATCTATAGAATCGTATGGATACAAAATTCCAAACATCGTTCATCCCAAAAAAAACCATGAATGTCGCTACCGGCAATGTCGTGGCAGCGCGTCATTCGGTCAGTATTTTACTATTCATATCGGTTATTATTTTTATTATTTCTTTGGGTGGCGCTGGTCTGGCCTTTGCTTGGCAAAACGTGCTAATTAGCGAACAGAATCAGTACAAATCAGATTTGGCCAAAGATCAAAATCAGTTCAATACTTCTCTCATTGATACTTTGACCAAAGCCAATACCAAAATCGATCTTGCAAAGAATTTGTTAAAAAATCATATAGCAGCCTCTGAAATTTTTGCTATAATTAACCAACTGACTATCCAGAGTGTTCGTTGGAAGAGCTTTACCTTTACAGCTCCGTCCAGTTTGGTCGGAACGGCAGGCGGTTCCTCCGCTTCGAATTTAGCGACAGTTTCTATGCAAGGAGAAACAGATAGCTATTATTCAGTCGCTTATCAGTCGGACGTTTTTGGGCAGTCTTCTAATTTTGGTACAAATAAAGCCATAAAAAACCCGATTCTTTCAAACTTGTCAGCGGCTCAAAACGGAAAGGTCGATTTTTCTTTTACAGCCCAAGTCGATCCGAGCGAACTGTCGTATGAAAATGAAATCAATGCCCAAGGCGCAGCTGCGGCCACGTCATCAGCTGCAACCGCTTCGACCACCAGCAATCAATAACATTTATGAATAGAAACGTCACAGCTTTAATACTCATCGTCCTCGCCATCGGTATTTACTTTACCTATACATCTGGCCAGATTGACAATCTGCACAAAATTCAAGCCGTCAATGATCAATATTCCGCCGCTATTACTAACGCCAAAAAACTCATCAGTCTACGTGATTCTGTGCTGAACCAATATAATAGTATTTCTGATTTGGATAAATCCAGGCTGGACAAAATCGTACCGGATAATATCGACAATGTCCGTTTGATTATTGATATATCCGGCATTGCCGCCAGACACGGTTTGACCGCCAGTGGCATTACAACCTCTGCAGACAGCAAACCAAATTCTTCGAATACAGCCAACAGTACTCCGGGTACGCGCACCGGTATGTCAACATCAGGTGCGGGTCTGTCTACTGTGTCCGTGAGTTTTTCGGTTTCCACCACCTATGACAATTTCATCAGTTTTCTACAGGATTTGGAGCGCAGTTTGCGCATCCTGGATATTACCAGCATAACTTTGTCGGCGTCTGATAACGGAGTGTATACTTATGGCGTAACGATGAACACCTATTGGCTAAAACAATAATCATTATGAATTCGCAGCCTCAACACAGTTCAAATAATAAAACCACCGTAATTATAGCGATAGTGCTATTGGTTGTTTTGGTTGGCGGTTGGTATTTTTACAAGAGTGGTTCATCCAGCCAAGGCAGTTCAGCATTGGTTTCATCGTCTGCCGGTTCATATGGTACTAATCAAAGCAATGGCGCTATCGGTGCCGACGTGCTATCTATCCTGCAGAGCGTTTCTTCGATTCGTATAGATTCTAATTTTTTCAATGACCCATCTTATCAATCGTTAGTCGACTATTCAATTACTGTCCCACCTCAATCTGTCGGTCGTGTCAATCCTTTTGCACCGGTTGGTTCGTCGGGTATAGTCAATTCTGCCAGTGCCGCCAATTCTTCTGGCTCTACAAAGCCGGGCCATTAAAATTTAAAGGTATAAAAGTATGCATGCGAGCACTTTATACCTTAGTGCCTTTATACCCTTTATACCTTTATACTTAATACATAATACTTTATACTTAACTCATGAGCGTCCTAGATATTCTCCAAAAGAAAAATCTTTTGTCAAAAACGGAAGCCGCTAATATAAAGGCAAAGCAATCCGAAGGCGATACTCTCGATCATGCATTAATATCGGCCGGCATTAGACCTGAGGATATTTTAATTGCGCGTGGAGAATTTTTGAATATCCCGACTCGCGCCGTGGCGGAAAATAGCGTGCCGTTCGAAGTCTTGGATTATATTCCAGAGGAATCCGCCACTCATTATCAATTCGTGCCGATAGGCATAAAAGACGGCATGTTAGAGGTCGGTATTGTTGATCCGGATAATATAGAGGCTCGCGATGCACTTAACTTTATAGCCGCCAAGAAAAATATTCCTTATAAAATCTACCTGATTACGCCGGAGGATTTTCAAAAGGTATTAGAATCTTACAAAGGTTTGGGTGGGGAAGTGTCAAAAGCTCTATCAGAATTGGAAACAGAACTATCGGTCGATGTCAGCCAGGCCATTGATACTTCAAAAGCCAAAACAGACAGCAAGACCTCGGCGTTTATCATCGAAGACGCTCCGGTGGTAAAAATCGTTGCCACCATCGTCCGTTATGCCACCGAAGGCAACGCATCCGACGTGCACATCGAACATTTGCATGACAAGGTCCGTGTACGTTTCCGTGTCGATGGTATTTTGAATACATCGTTGGTTCTACCGCCGCAGGTCCATTC
>JAGWNR010000095.1 GCA_028871265.1 Patescibacteria group bacterium | reverse complement strand
AACCGCTTTCATACCATACCAAATTATGCCGACCGCAAAAATTAATACCAAACAAATGGCCAAAATATTGCTCGGTATAGCAAATCCGGCCTTGAAATTGAAAGGTATAATTCGGCTTGATATAGTGCCATTTTGGATTTCTGTGCCAATAAATAGACCGGCTAACAGAACGGTGATCACCAATACCGCATATGATGGCGCATATGAGAGCATGATAAAGGACAGAAATGCCGCTGCAAAAAATGATGACCTAGAGAAATATTCCGCCAGAGGGTCGGACTGACGCAATTTCAGTGATTTTATTCCGGCACGTATATAACAAGTATACAGAATAATAATCAAAATTATACCGGCCAAGCCCAGGGTGCTAGCCAGTGTCGGTACGAAACCTGAACCTTGCGAAAATTCAACTGACCAAAAATCGGTTTGATTGATCGAGGCCGGTTTGTAGAGTAGATACTGCTTGGTAAAAGTATTTGGTCCTGAACCGACAATCGGTGCAGATTTGAGCGAACCGGTACCGACATCCAGAGTCATTTGCCATGGCAAATGTAATTCCGAATACGTAGCGTTAGTTGCGGTTATGAGGGGTGCACTAATCACATTTCCCTTCCACGACAGTAATGCCATCACAATGAAAATACCGATATTCCACCACGATAAACGATGTGTCCATGGCCCGCTTGAAGTTGCCCAATAAACAACCGCAAGTGAGAGAAAAACCAAAGCTAATCCTAGCCAGATTAGCGGCATACCTATTAGGACCAAGAAAAACACAGCCACTAGCGCAATTACCGCCAAAACAATCTGTCGCGAACGTCCCAGAGGCATTCTAGGAAAAGCAGTCAGAGCGAGAATCAGTACCACAGCGGAGAAGAAGCCTAAATCATACCAACTACCGATGAGTGTTGCTGTCGCACCGGACAAAATTCCACCGAATGATAGAGAGGCTGGACTAATCAGCTTTACAATCTGAAACAAGGCCACCAATACAAAACTCAAAAACAATGCAGCATACAGAGTCAGATTGCGAGCATGATTACGTGAAAAAATAAAAGTTGAAATCATGCCCAGAATTGCCAGCAAAATCAGAAATCCGGCCGTAGAGTATTCATACCCTTGACCGAAAAAAGACATGACGAAACTACCGCTACCGATTGACGATATTAACACCAGAATAATTCCCAGTAATATTGCATATGGCAAAAAACCGCCAAACCATTCGAACGATTTTGCTTTGATCCTAGAGAATGTGTATAAAAACGCCACTGCCAATATGGCAAAAACAGTCAAATAACCCTTGATCATGCCGGATTGCAGATACTGAATTGGTAAAAATGCAACTGGCAATAAAAATGCCAAGCCGATAATAATGCCGAATGCCCACGACTCTAGTTTGCTGCCGGCAAAGGTTGTTTTCTGGTTTGGATTCATGATGAATTATATTTATAAAAAACTAACAGACGACTATCTCTAATCTATTAAATGATATGGATTAGTATATCATTAATTTTTATTAATCTGACAAAACTGTGGAAATACTGTTGAAAACATTTTTATGGCTCGTTATTATAGACAAAAAAAACTCCCGTTGCCGGGAGCTTTTCTGTCGTACCGATAAGCCGAATTTTGTATCTGTCAAAGACAGACGACAATCATTTATCTGGGATTTGCGTCACCGCAAACCTCTAGCGACTCTTCTTGTCCTGGAAAAATCCAGATGGATAATTCGCAGGACCGAACCGGTCTTGCACCGGAGTAAGGATTTAGCCGTTGCACTTTGGCCTTTGACTGTTCTTTAGGGCAGAACGTCGTATAGCCAAACTCGCCCTACTTCGCTCTTACGAGCTTTGTAGGGCGGTCGCTTCCTTTCGGAGGCGACCGTCACTGTTCGCACCTCGCACGTTACCGTGTGCAGGAATTACCTGCTACTTGTCTGCTCCAAAAAATAGCGTGAATGCCGTTTGCCGCTTTCGCGGCCAGGAGCCGGTGTTCGGACTTTCCTCCCTTCGTCGTCCTTCGTCGTCTCTCGTCGCTTAAAGCGACGAGGGACTCCTCGGGACTCCTCAGGGCGATTGTCTGGTACGCAATTCACATTTTAACACATTATATTTTTTTGACAAATTATAAAAAACTAGTCCACCCCTATTATTTACGCACCGCTTTTTCCACTTGACTCACAATTTCATCCAGAGAAACCACCGCTTTGACGATAAAACCGACCGCTCCCAATTTTTTAGCTTTTTCAATATCAGAAGGTGAAGACAGATTGGAGAGCATTATAAACGGCACATCCTTGTATTTTTCTTTCATTTTTAATTTTTGCAACACATCAAAACCATTGACGTCCGGCATAACGATATCCAACATAACAATGTCCGGCGTCACATTTTCAGCCAAAGTCAGCGCTTCGGTGCCATTATTTGCCTTGACCAAATCATAACCCAGCAAGGCAAATTTTTTGGATAATATTTCTGAAATAAATTTGTCGTCTTCAACCCAGAGGATTTTGATCGGTTTTTCTTTGACCGTTTCGGCCGGCAGACCCATGATTTCAGTCGCTTTGGCGATAACCTCATCCGCATTGATGTGAGTTTT
>JAGWNR010000094.1 GCA_028871265.1 Patescibacteria group bacterium | reverse complement strand
TGAGGTTCTTCAGCAGTTACTTGTTTAACTGCAACTTGTAAGAGCTTACCCAGGCTTTCAGCTTGTTCATTTGATATAGCAATATCGTTTCTGTCCTGCAAAGCAATTATTGAAGTACAGTTTTGACGTATTTTTTCTGCATCAAATTTCCAGTTGAATTTATTTTCAAAAATGCGTGAATGATCCTTGAATTTTGGATCCACAAAACCACCTGCAAGTACAAGACCAGCTATTTTCATTTGCAACTTTTCTGCGACCTTGAGTGCAATCACGCTACCGAGACTATGACCATACAAAACGGTGTTTTCATCATATTTAGTTGCCTTTATTGCCGCTTCAACTTGTTCCTTCTCCGAAGGATTATCAGTGTCAGGTAAAGACGGAACGATCACAGAGTGACCATGCTTTTCAAGTTCGCTTTTTAGCCAAGGATAAATGGGGTCAGTTGTTTTACCTGTAAAGCCATGGAGCAAAACATATTTATATTTTTTTGAAGTCTTTACAGCAAAATCAAATTCCGCGCCTTCACTTTTCCCAATCCAATTCCTCTGCGAATCTTTTATAAA
This sequence comes from Patescibacteria group bacterium, assembly GCA_028871265.1. GTDB lineage: Bacteria > Patescibacteriota > Minisyncoccia > Phycocordibacterales > PALSA-1337 > JAGWNR01. Next base: position 2,036 of record JAGWNR010000094.1, on the reverse strand, counting down.
ATCCGGCCAGTCAAGCAATGGTTTCGGTGGCACAAAGCGATCATACATCTTCAAAAAGAGAACATCCCAAAAATAGCGCTGCGCGGCAGGACTCAAAAAATCAGACATTTCTTTTTTTGAAAGCCACACGACTTCGTGTTTCTCGCTCTCTTCAGCCGAAAGTTCGCGTCGCTCATCATCCACAAGCTCAAAATACATACAATCAAAATGAGCGTACCGATTCACATTTTTCGGATTATGAAAGAATCTTGAATCAACGCGGCCGATATGCTTTTTAAGTTTTGGATGCAAGTACCCCGTTTCTTCAATAATTTCCTTTATCGCGCCTTCTTCTGGTGTCTCATCACCGTCAGGACCACCCGTGATCATCGTCCTCCAAGCGACCTTTTTCCATTTCAAACCGATGTATTTGTCGTCTTTCCAATGCTTCACAACCGCACAGATTGCGTTTCTCTCGACAAATGGTAATTCTGGTCGTACAGCAGAAACGTTGCCGACATCGAGAAAACAAGATACTCCCGTCTTGGGATCCACTGAAACATCCGCATTGAGCCTCTCCAGCCAGATCGGCAGTTCCGAATTGACCATTTTGCCCGGCACAAAATCGGCTTCGTCAATCCAGAGGATTTCATTGTCTTTGTCCTCGTCTGCTCCAATCGACACACGTTTGTCGCTCTTTAGCTCAAAGTAGACCGCGGTCGTAACAGCAATCCTATTTTCATCCTTGTGCTTAGCAAAATATTCTGCACGAACTGGGCCGCCCAAAATACGCTTGAATTCCAGGTCTGTGTAGCCGGTCTCTTCGCGGACTTCCCTGGCCGCCGTCTCCTTGAAATCTTCGCCATCCTCGACACCACCAATGACGACCGTGTCCCAACCGTGCTTTTTGTTACGGATTATCAAATATTTCTTTGTTTTCGGATCATAGACGATTGCATGTGCATTCACGCGTGTTTTCGAAGGCTTGTCAGCGCGCGGCGGATTCACATGATCGATAATACGTGGCATCACATAATCGGTCGCATCCAGGCCATCAAGGAGCTTGTCCGCGTACGCCGTGATTTTCAGCATCCACTGCTCCTTTTCACGTTTTTCGACCGGCGTACCACAACGTTCACATTTGCCGTCGATAACTTCCTCATTAGCGAGGCCGATCAAATCCTTTGGACACCAGTTGATAAGGGTCTTTTGTTTATAGGCCAAACCGGCTTTTAAAAATTCTAGAAAAATCCATTGCGTCCAGCGATAATATTTCGGATCAGTTGTATTTATTTCACGCGACCAGTCAAAAGAAAAGCCCAGGGCTTGCAATTGTCGGCGGAAATTATCGGTATTCTTTTTCGTGACAACGGCCGGCTGAATACCGGTTTTTATAGCATAGTTTTCCGTCGGCAATCCAAAAGCATCCCAACCGATCGGATATAACACTTCGAATCCTTCGCGGCGGCGTTTACGCGAGATAATATCCATGGCTGTGTTACTGCGGATATGGCCGACATGCAAACCTTCGCCGGACGGATATGGAAATTCGATGAGTGAATACCATTTCTTCTTTTTAGTATTTTCCTTGGCGGCGTACAATTTCTGCGCTTTCCATTTTTTTTGCCATTTCGGCTCAATATTCTTGTGATCGTAGTTTTTCATGTGGCTTATAATAGCGCAATTACACCATATTTCAAAGGCACTTTGGCCAGGTGTGACCTGGGTCAAGGGGTAGCCCTGGGCTGGACAAGAAAAGGCCTCGCATGTAAACGAGGCCTTGACTGCACTGATGAAAAGGATGTTTACCGACCTGTTGTTTGCCTGTCGCGAAACGGCGATATCGTCCCTTCCACCAGAGGAACCTGGGGTTGATATCGTTCATGCGGCCTAGATTGACCACTGTCTTGGGCCAAGGAAGCCGGCATAATCAGATGTTTCAAAAACGCAAAGTAAACTTTGCGGGTTTTAGTTTTCATAACATTTTTGGTTGAAGAGCAAATTTAAATCTACAGCCTATTATCTTACCACAAAAAAACTATCAGTACAATAGACGC
>JAGWNR010000093.1 GCA_028871265.1 Patescibacteria group bacterium | reverse complement strand
CGACCATTGTCCTTGCTCTTCAAAATATAGAGGATTTTTCAGACGCTTTGATCGAAGCGGCGCGAGTGCTAAAACCAGAAGGGCAGCTTTTTATTGTTCTAAATCACCCGGCGTTTCGCGTGCCAAAAAATTCTTCATGGCAATGGGATGAAAATGAGGCAAAGCAGTATCGCAGGATCGACGCATATATGTCGGAGGCAAAAAATGAGATTGACATGAATCCCGGTGCCAAAAGTACCGCTAAAAAGAAATTTACTGTTTCATTTCATCGGCCTCTCCAATCATATTTCAAGGCGCTCGGGAAAGCCGGTTTTTCCGTGGTGCGTTTAGAAGAATGGGTCTCAAACAAAAAAAGCAATAATGGTCCGCGCGGTGCCGAAGAAGACCGCATGCGCCACGAGATACCGATGTTTCTGTGTTTGGAGGCGGTAAAAATATAAGATAAAATATATCTATGCAATCAGTAAATTTTTTTGCCACGCCGTGGTGGGTCAATCTGCTCATTCTCATTCCGGTCGCGGCTTTTGTATATTCAAGAAAGAATAAATTTTTTATATCACGCCGACGATTGGCTGTTGTTGCGCTTTTCGGCATTGCCTTTGGTTTCGTGGAGGCTTCGGTAGTGATTTATTTGCGTGCGGTTTTAGGTTTATTGCCGGGTTATATGGGCACATTATCGGATATCATTCGCGAGTCCAGTAATTACAATCCGAATCAAGCCATTGGTAAATTACCAATAGGCTTATTTACGGTTGAATTTTATAGAGAAGCTGCAACGATAATCATGCTCGCAACAATTGCCATTCTTTCGGTCAGAAAATTCAAAGAGCGCTGCGCGGTATTTCTTTTTGCTTTTGCTTTTTGGGATTTGTTTTATTACGTTTTTTTGTGGCTCATCACCAGATGGCCGTCATCACTGACTTCTCTCGACGTGCTGTTTTTGATTCCGGTGCCATGGATTTCACAGGTTTGGTTTCCATTACTAATAAGTATTTTGACTATCGTTGTAATCGCCACGCGTTCTAGTGAAGAATAATTTAGCCAGGTGCGATTTGTCGAACTTGTCAAGGTCTGACCTCGGTTTATACGGATTTTAACTCGGGCTGATAGAGTTGGGGGATGCAATTTAAAGAATCAATAATTGAACTTTTATCTTACAAAAAAGGTGACATTATACCTTTACCTGACCAACCTATCGATGTTGGTAATATTCAGACAAGTCCTTTAAAAATTCTTTGTATAAAAGAACAAAAATTGACTATAACTCGTAGATCATTGGTACATATTTTACAGAAACAGTCTTTTGGTGTGGTCCTTGCTTTTAATATTACAAAGTGTCTAGAGAACCACGATGCGATCTTTATAAGCGACCATTTTTCTGCTCGCGGCAAAAGATTTATAGTCCTGTCAAAAAGAGTTCTTGAAAATAGGAGTATGGCGGTGGTACTTGAAATTACACATGACAAGACTTCGGTTGTAACCGCTATGATTGCCGATAGTGATTATCTATTCAAAAAATACAAAAAACTTTGACAGAATGCGCGGGGCGGGGAGGTCGGCACTCCTCCATCTGCATATGCCCAAAGGCACGCTGGCATCCGAGCCGATTTCATGCTCTTCTGCCCCACGCATTTCGTCAAAGCTTTTCAAATAAAATAGTACCAAAACATAATTTTCTTGTCAACCATAAAATTGTTGAAAAACGTTAACAAGTAACAATTTTTCAAAACATTCGTCTCGCATGGTATACTCGCATTATAAAAACAAAGGATAGACCTCGGTATGTTGAGGTCTATCCTTACCAAAATTTATGTGGCAGAAAACCAAAAAATCATTGCGACGTGTATTTGAATTTGAGGACTTTAAAAGCTCGATGGATTTTGTGCGCAAAGTTGCCGCGCTCGCCGAAAAGCATAATCATCATCCAGATATTTTAATCGAATATGACAAAGTGACGCTGACTCTGACCACACACCACGCAGGCTCCATTGTCACCGATTTGGATGAAAAAATGGCTAGTGAGATCGATGGGTTGCTCGCGTAGTTAAAATTTGATAGTGTTCAAAAAGATGAAAACTAAAATAAAAGCATTTATATTGGATATGGATGGCATGATTGTCCATGGTGAGCGATTCAGTAAGCGATTAGCCAACACCTTCGGTATTTCTCTTGAAATAACAAGTCCTTTCTTCAAGGGTCCTTTTCAGGAATGTCTTGTTGGCAATGCGGATCTCAAGTTTGAGCTTCAAAAAATTCTGCCTGAATGGGGTTGGAAGGGAACGGTCGATGAGCTCATAGCATTCTGGTTTTCTCCAGAAGCGACCTTGATCCATAGCGGCTTTGAGCTTGTCGCTTCGGCGCTCCGGGCTCGAGGCATCCATTGTTATTTGGCGACCAACAACGAACAGTATCGAACTTCACATTTGATGAAGGAGCGCGGTTTGTCAGAGTGGTTTGATGGGGTCTTCTCATCGGCGAACCTTGGCTGCAAAAAGCCCGAACCAGCTTTCTTTGAAATGGTTTTGGCGCAGATTCCTTTCACAAAGGATGAAATAATGTTTTGGGATGACGACCAAGAGAACGTTGACGGAGCGCGAACTGCTGGTT
>JAGWNR010000092.1 GCA_028871265.1 Patescibacteria group bacterium | reverse complement strand
ATCAAGATGATAGAATCTAAATTAAGACTTAAAAATTTGATTGCAGAGTATAAAGTTAATTCCACTCGAACGCATCTTTACACTAGGTCGAATGATAAATATGCGGATTATATTTTTTTTTCTCCAAATATAAAGGTAAAATCGTTTCAAGTATTAACTGATGTCGTATCTGATCATGCAGCACTTTATTTGGAGTTTGTTTAGCCATACGGACGGTCAAATATATTGGCCTTGATCTTTGAACAATCCGCATCTCCAAAAGGCAGGTGCGGACTTTTTTATATAGGGTATTATAGAGATACTACCTAACATGAAAGCGCGCTTTACACATTACACTCATCGAGGACACCGCGTACATCGGTTGTCGTTTTTGGAGAAAGTGTTGATTTGGCTGATTGTACCGGCTCTGGTTATTGTGATTGCCATGGCGGCGATCACGTTTGTCGGCGTGCGCATTGTGCCGATTCCGTTTGCCCATTTACCAATCGGCTATTTGGGTTTGGCGTTTTTGTCATCATTTGCGCGACTGTTTGTTGCATATATTGCTTCGCTGGTTGTCGGATTATTGCTGGCTCTCGCTGTAATAAAATCGGCACTGTGGGAGCGTGTGCTCATTCCAGTTTACGACGTGCTGGAATCGGTGCCGGTCCTGGTTTTCTTCCCAGTTATCATTCTTTTCTTTATCCATTACGGTTGGCTAAATTCCGCGGCCATTTTCATCCTTTTTCTAACCATGATTTGGAGTATTGTGTTTAATGCTATTGGCGCCTTGCGCGTTATTCCGGCTGACATTTTGGCCGTGCCCAAAATATTCAAGCTAGGCCGGTTCACGGCTTTCCGTAAAGTCATTTTGCCGGCACTATTTCCGTCATTGGTGACCGGGTCGCTCCTGGCCTGGGCGGCGGGATGGAACATTTTGATTGTAGCTGAAGTTTTGCACACATATGTGCCGGCCGGCGAAAATGTCGCCGATGTCTTTGGTATTGGTTCAATTTTGGTCCAAGCGTCCGCCACCGGCAATCAATCGATATTCCTCTGGTCGATTGTAATAATTGTCGTAGCCATCATGATTATCAATATCTTTGTTTGGCAGAAATTGTTGCGCTATGCCGAGAGGTACAAATTTGATTAATTTTTATGAACCCCATCCTCACTTTCAAAGACGTCACTTTTCGATATCACAACGGCACTACAGATGTGCTTCATGATGTCTCGTTCTCGCTCGAAAAGAGAAGCTTTACAGTGCTTGTTGGTCCGTCTGGTTGTGGGAAGTCGACCTTGATAAAATTGGCGGCGGGGCTTGCCTTGAAATCGGAAACGGCTGGACAAGTAAGCATTCCCGAGAAAAAATCGATGGTTTTTCAAAATGGTGCGCTTTTGCCGTGGTATTCGGCGATTGACAATGTAGAACTTGGGCTTCCGTCTGTGCGAGGTGACACCTCGTACAGAGAAAAAAAGGCCAGAGAAGCTTTGGGTCTAATGAATATGAGCGAATATGCCGATGCAATGCCGCGTGATCTCTCTGGCGGGCAGCGGCAGAGGGTCGGTATAGCCCGAGCTCTTGCCGCAGAGCCGGAGCTACTATTGCTCGACGAACCATTTTCAGCCCTTGATCCGGAAACTACGGACGAACTCCATCGAGAACTTTTGGACATTTGGAAATCACGCGGTATTACAATACTTATGATTTCCCATTCACTAGATGAAGCGGTCACGTTGGCCGAGCGAATTGTTGTTATGCACGAAGGTCGCATTGTTCATGAGCATCGTGTGCGCCTGGATTATCCGCGCGATCCGACCAGCGAAATTTTTGGTAAATACATGGCGGAGATTAGGAGGGAATTGAAGGAAAAGAGAAAAAGTGTGGTAAAATGAGACTATAATGCGCCAAACACAACTTTTCACCAAAACGCGCCGTGAAGCACCAAAGGATGAGGTGTCAAAAAACGCCCAATTGCTCATTCGGGCCGGTTTTATTCACAAAGAAATGGCCGGTGTCTATTCATATCTACCACTGGGTTTGCGTGTCATGGAAAACATTGTTCGGGTAATTCGCGAGGAAATGAATGCAATCGGCGGTCAAGAATTGCATTTGACTGCTTTGCAAGACGCCGAAATTTGGAAAAAGACCGGTCGCTGGGATGACGGTGTTGTGGATAATTGGTTCAAAACGAAATTAAAGAATGAGACCGAGCTGGGTCTAGGTTTTACACACGAGGAGCCACTGACAAATCTAATGCGCGATTACATTAGTTCTTTCCGTGATCTACCTTTTTCGGTCTATCAATTTCAAACGAAATTCCGCAATGAGACGCGCGCCAAATCCGGTATTATGCGTGGCAGGGAATTTCTGATGAAGGACCTATATTCTTTTTCAAAGGATACATCGGAGCATGAAGTTTTTTATGAAAAGGCCAAGCAAGCCTATATAAAAATATTTGGTCGATTGGGTTTGGGTGAATCGACCTACGTTACTTTTGCTTCGGGGGGTAGTTTTTCTAAATATTCTCATGAGTTCCAAACCATAACTGACGCCGGCGAGGATATAATTTATGTTGACGAGGGAAAGAAGATTGCAGTGAACAAGGAAGTACTAAACGACGAAGTCTTGAAAGATCTGGGGCTAAAGCGTGGTGAATTGGTTGAGAAAAAGGCCGTCG